>JAHJDK010000103.1 GCA_018812505.1 Nanobdellota archaeon
AGCATTTGAATACTCCTCTTCTTTTCCAGACTCTAGTGAATCTCCACTATATTCAGATATTCCAATTAAATTAGCTTCTAGACCTACTGGAAAATTAATACTATATTTCTCAGAAACAAAAACATTTACAGGAATATTAAGTTTATTTAGTGAACTAGCAATATCTAAATAATTTTGATCTTCAACAGCTAAATCCATTTGTCTTTTAATTCTTGAGAGTTCGTCCTGAGTTCCAAGAACATTAAGTGCTTTTTCAAGTACTGGTTGCAACCATGTAGGAAATGTCTTAATTGTATCCCTTGTGTAATTTAAATCAAATGAAAGCTGATTATAAATTAAAAAGATATATTCTTTTGGATTAATTGTCTGAATCTTTGATTCAAAATAATTAGATAAATTACCATCCTTAACAGTTAATTTAACATTATATTCTCCTATTTGTCCAAACAAATGAGAAACCTCATTAGTATTTGTAGTTTTTGTAGAGCCATCTCCAAAACTCCACTCATAGGTTAAGCTATCTTTGTCTCCACTGTAATCTAATTCTGCAATTAATTTAGATTCAAGACCAGCAGGAATTATAGTCGGATAAATTCCTAAAATAACTGGAGCTGAAGTAATAAAAATATCATCATCATAAATCTTTTTACCTGCAATATAAATCTTATAGTTGCCAGTTTCATTCATTACAAAATTTAATGCCTTAAGATCTAAAACACCTGAAAAACTTACTGTTGTAGGTATCTTTTCTAAACTATAAATATTTGGATCAGCTCTATCAGCTTCTCTATCAAGCCAATAGCTTATCTGTGCGTCTTTAACCTCAAATTGCTGATTAACTGCTGAATATACTTCAAAGGGAAAATAACATCCATTTGAACAATCATTATCATATTTTTCAGTTAAATAAGATTCTGCATTTATCGTATAATCAGAAAAATCAACATCTTCTAAAGCACTAGCATCATCATAAACAGCACTTTGAACATAAATAGAATAGCTTTTTGTTTTTTCTTCACTAGCAGCAGAATAATTAAATTCTTCTCCTCTATAACTAAAACTTGAATGTTCTTCTGAATCACTTCTATCAATAAATAATGTATAAGTTGAGTTTTTATTTTCTGCTTCAATACAGAAATAATAATTTCCAGAACTAAATGGTTCATCTTCTGGTTTTGTAAATTCAACACCATTTTCACCTAAACCAGGATTAAAAGAATGCTCTTCATCATCAAAAATAGGATTCCCTAAAGAGTCATACATCTTTACTACTAGTTCTCCTATTCCTTCTTGATTTGCAAATACACATCCAACTAAAATTTTATCTGTCTCAGAAATATCTAGCTCTGAACAATATTTGCTTTCTCTAATTGAACTGCTATCTGGCATGGATTTAACAGCTCTGTAATATCCATAATTTGGTCTTGTAACATCACGGTCATCACTGGAAAATTTATTAAACTTCCAGACATTGTCATTTGATTCAAAAAATTTAATTCTTAATGGCAAAGATTCACTAGCACTAAAATTGCTTGCAATTTTAAAATCAAGACTAACATCCTCAACTCTTGAGCCATTAATATAAAATCCAAAAATCTTTGACTCATCTCTTTTAATATACGAACTTAGTGAAGATTGCCCTCCGCTTTTTTTAAATCCAACAGAACAATCTTGAGGTATACAATCTGAAAGTGCTAAAACTCCACTATTATTAAGAAGCTTTCGCAGGGTTGTTTCATGCCCTTTATTTGTTTTCACAATTGAATCTAAATCTACGTCTTTAAGGCTAATGTTTATTTTTCCAGATAAAATCTGATTTTTTGGATAACTACTGTCAACACTAATATTATTTATTTTTATTTCAGAAGCAAAAGCCAGAGAAACAAAACATAGAATTAAAAAAACTAACACCCCTATTTTTCTCATAATTTTCTAAGTCAAAGTTGATTTATAAATTATTTCTTTTTCAACCTTTTTGCTTTTTTCTTAGATTTTTTCTTTAACACATTAGTTTTAGTCTTCTTTTTCTTAAATGACTTAACAATAAAATACACAAGAACAGCAATTATAATTACAATCAAAAGAAATAATAACAAGCTTTGGCTTGAAGTACTCTCTTGAGCATTATAACTATTGTCTGCAACATTTTTTGAGTCATCACTTACTACAAAAGTAGTCTCTGTAGAAGATGAAATCTCTGCTAAAGCAAAAGAAATTAAAAATAAAGAAATTAAAAACACAAAAAAATATTTCATTAAACACTTCTCCTAAATTTAGTTATATAAAAATTGCATAAATAAAATATGCTAATCAAAAAAAGGACAATTAAATAATTAATATTATCAAAAAAAGGAATCTTTACAACAGGTTGACCGCACCTACGTGTTCCACTTCTGTCAACACATCTTGCATCACCCCTAATTAAGTCAATACTGTTTTGATTGATAAAACTAGAATTATATTTATACTGTTCAAAGCCATCACTACCACAGCCATCTGAATGAAGTGTATAATTGCATAATCCTGCAAGATTATTTCCATAAGCTGAAGTTATATTATATGTAAGCCCACAGGAGTCATCAGTAGTAACACCTGGAGTTCCTCCATTATCCCAATAGCATCTGCAGCTTTCTTCACTAATAACAAAAACCTCTCCAACAGACATTACTTCAGCACTCATACAATTAGGATCTGCCCTTGAAACATTAAGTGGGTCAAGTTCACAATCAGCTTCACCATATTCATAGCAAGTCATGCTTCTAGAAACACATCTTCCTTTGTTTTCATCTAAAGGTACATCAGTATCATTCAGCCAAACACATGTTTGATAATGAAAATTTTCAAAGCTACAATCACTAAAACTATTATCAAACTCAGTGCA
>JAHJDK010000104.1 GCA_018812505.1 Nanobdellota archaeon
CTTAGAAAGTTTAACATGAAGCAGGTTCCAGATTTAAGCGGCAAGATTAGTCTTGATGAGTTTGTCAGTAAGATAAAAAAAAGAAGTTCTACAGGTGGGTGAGCAAAGATAGGAAAAGAAAATTTAGAATCAATGCTTTCTCGTCTAAAAAAAGAAGCTATGAGCAAGGGCCTAAAAGAGTTTATGCAGATATAAAGAAGCGTTGCTATAATCAGTTCCTTGAGGCAAAGGAACAAGAGAAGAAATTTAATTTTACAACAGACAAACTAGCGCATTACAAGAAAGGATTCAAAAAATACTTTCGTAATGTTGCTACCCTAACTTTTGGTGTTCCAATCAAATGTAAGAAGCATAAGTTAAAAAGGAACAACAACTGCATAGAAAGAGATCACCAGTATAGCAGAAAGTTAGAAAGAAACTCAAGAGGCCATAAAGATATTGATGGGATTTCTGCCTTATTTGATTTAGGAGATGCTTATTACAACTATATTGATAAGCAGAAATTAGCTGAAGAGAAAAGATGGAGAACTCCAGCAGAAAGAGTTAAGATTAAGATAGAGCTTAGCGAGAGATACCAGCTTCTGAATCTTATAAAAAAGATATATGCCGAAGATTAAACAGTATCTTGTTTTTACAGTAGATAACAAAGTGAATTCTTGATTTTGAAAATTTTAACACCAACATTGATTGTAAACATCCATTTTACTCTGCCAAATGTCTTACAAAAAATTTAGAGAGAACTAATATTTTACTATTCTCTGCCAAGATTGTAAAATTTTCTATATATCATTATAGAAAATCTATTTTTATTGCTTTCTTCAGATCTTTAATATCATCAGGTGGTTCTTTGTTTCTCTTGATTTTTTCTGTAATTGTGTTAAAGAAAACAAAAATAAAAGTCTGAAATGTAACTTTTATCTTAAGATAGATATTTGCAAACTTCCATAAATTATACAATAAACACGAGAATACAAACAGAAAATATCTTTTAACTTCGTCTATAGTTGTTGTTTTTATTCTTACTTCATCCAAAATTCTGTAACTTGTTTCTATGCCCCATCTGCATTTGTATCCTCTTATGTACCACATCTGGCTTTTTAGTTTGCGATTTGTAGCAAAAACCCAATCATAAGCTTTTTCATCATTTTTATACTTATATTCTTTAATTATGATGAACCTTGTTCTGACGTAATGTTTGCTCTTGTCTTTTAGAAAATAACCATCTTCTTTTATGTATTCTTTCATCTGTTTTGGCTTAAGTTTTTTAAGCTCTTTTGTAAGCCAAGTTTCTCTTTTTTTGTCTTTCTTCCAGAGAATCTGATAACCAACATGAAGCTTTTTTAGACGATGGATTAATTCATAGTTTGTAAATCCCCTATCAAATAAACAAGCATCAATTTTTACAAATTTCCTTGATTGCTTGATAAGTTTTTCAACATAATCTGCCTTGTTCCAATGAATTGGAACAGGCAATACACCTAAGATGAATTTTTTCTCTCCAACAACTATTGAAACAGTTATGAAAGTAAAACAGCCAATACAGCCTCTTACAGGCTTGTATTCGTGAATCCAAAAATTATTTGCATTTGAATCACCATAAAATGGCTCATAAGTTGTGTCAAAGGCTAAGACTACTTTCCTATTACGTAAAATCACTTTTATTCTTTTAATTAATGATTCTAATATTGAATCGAAAGCTAACTCTATCTTAGCATGGGTACACCCTCGAAGACGATTAAAAACAGTCTGGCCATTCGGAGCAGGTTGTGTCTTTACGCTTGTATTGTTTACAAAATCTCCACTGAATGCTGCTGTTATCAAAATATGCAAAAATTCAGTCAATTCGTAAGGGGAATTTGCTCCCACAACGCAAAATATATATTTGAGAAAACTCAATAACCCTTTATGGTTTTGTAGATTGACCATTGTGGGTGAAAGGGATAACAATATCCCACACCCACAATTTATAATTCTAAACGTTCTGATTAATAATATTTACGGTTTGGATTTACTTTATGATCTACTGTTATTAGTTGAGGACATAAATAAATCATTATTATTTAGCCTCAACTAACAAGAAATGCTCTGCATTTCTTTAGTGTAGTAAATCATTTCATAATTTATACAC
>JAHJDK010000105.1 GCA_018812505.1 Nanobdellota archaeon
AAAACAGTTGGTGCTTATGCAGAAGAAACAGTTAACATTTATTTCAAAGAAGAGTTAGAATCGGGAAAAATTGTGTTTGACCATATAAATGGCGAATTATCAGAAAATAAAGATTTAGTGATAAAATATGGTGCAACAGGTTCCTCATTATGGCTTGGAACTTACAAAGGAGATGATTTCAAAGCTGAAGAAAATACTAATGTATGGTATAAAATAAATGACAAACAAGGTTATATTACTTATCTTAAAGATGTTATTGAACAAAAACTTGCAGGTAATTAAAAATGAGTTTTATGGCATTCATGGAAACTATGGGCACAAGCAACATACCTATTATTGCAGCATTTTTTATAGGTTTAATGACTGCAATAAGTCCTTGTCCATTAGCAACAAATATCACAGCAATAGCTTATGCTTCTAAAAGGATTGATAATAGTAAACATACAATCATAGTAGGATTTATTTATACTTTAGGAAGAATGCTCACTTATGTTTTAATTGCTTCAGCAGTAGTATGGTTTGGATTAAACACTCAAACAATAGCTTTATTTTTGCAAAAATATGGTGACAAACTACTTGGGCCATTATTACTGATTATAGGAATTATCATGCTTGACATAATAAAATTAAAGTTCTTTAAATCAACTGACCGAATTGCAAGATTAAAAGAAAAGCTAGCAGGTAAAGGTCTTATGGGAAGTTTTTTACTTGGAGTAATATTTGCATTAGCGTTTTGTCCATTTAGTGCAGTATTATTTTTTGGAATGCTAATACCAATCGCTTTGAAAGCAGGAGATGGAATAATTATACCATCAGTCTTTGCATTTGCAACAGGGTTGCCTGTTATAATCTTTTCATTCATACTTGTTTATAGTGTTTCAAAACTTGGCAAGATTATGAATAAAATCAGCACTTTTGAAAAGTGGACAAGAAAAATAGTTGCAGCAATATTCATAATTGTAGGGCTATATTATATTGGGATAATGGTGTTTTAGAAAATGGAAAGAAAAGAATGGAGTATTTTAACATGGATAATAGGAATATTTGCAGTATTTTATTTTGTACCATATCAAAGTGGATGGTTCAATAATTCTATAGTAAGTGGGGTAAATCTACTTAATGAGTATGCAAAACAGCATGTGCTTACTTGCTTGGTGCCTGCATTGTTCATCGCAGGAGCCATAGGTGTATTCATCAAAAAAGATGCAGTTCTAAAATATTTAGGTCCAAAAGCAACTAAATGGAAATCCTATGGGATCGCTTCTATTTCAGGAGCCATACTCGCAGTTTGTTCTTGTACAATTCTACCATTATTTGCAGGCATAAGAAAGCGAGGAGCTGGAATCGGACCTGCAATAACATTCTTATTTTCAGGACCAGCAATTAATATTGCTGCTATATTCATGACTATGAGTGTTTTAGGATTTAAAATTGGAATTGCGAGAGTTAGCGCAGCCATTCTACTATCAATACTTGTTGGATTATCTATGGCTTTAATTTTTAGAGAAAAAATTGCTGAAGGAGGATTATTCATCCAAAAAGAAGAAAGTGCCAAAATTTCAAAATATGCAATTGGAATATTCTTTGCTTTAATGGTTGGAATATTAATTGTTAATGGATTACAAATAAACCAAACCATAAAATACTATTTAATGGGCTTATTATCATTAGGAGTTGTAGGTATTGCAGCATTCAAACTAAACAAAAAAACTGTTAGTGAATGGCTCAATGAAACCTGGAGCTTCTCAAAACTAATACTGCCACTACTATTCATAGGAGTATTTGTTGCAGGATTCATAATGCCTTTATTACCAGAAAGTATCATTACACATTTAGTCGGAAGCAACACAATCATAGGAAATGTAATTGCATCAATTTTCGGAGCATTCATGTATTTTTCAACACTAACAGAAATACCAATATTACAAGCACTCATGACTAAAGGAATGCATTCAGGACCTGCACTCGCATTACTATTAGCAGGACCTTCACTGAGTCTGCCAAACATGTTAGTAGTAAGAGGAGTGTTGGGAACAAAGAAAACAGCAGTTTATGTGGGGTTAGTTATTATCTATGCAACCATTGGCGGGTTGATATTTGGAAGCATAATTTAATTATTTCTAAAAGGTTCCTACAGGCACACAGAAAAAACTACTAATTTCATAAATGTGACAGAGTTACTTTCTATTTCTAATAAGATGAACAATACTGTACACAGCCAATACCAAAACATAGATTGGAATGACAAAAATCACGATGATAAAGAAAAAAACTTCTTCCACACCTAATAATCCACTGATAAGGTTGTGAAGCATAATAGAAACAAAGCCTGCAACAACAACTATCCAAAGCTTTCTCCAACTGAACAACAACAAGTCTACGAATTTCATAAAGAAGAATATGCGAATATAATATATAAAATTTTTGGAAAAGAGTGCCCCGAGCGAACTTTATCTCTGTAATCTCTTCAAGACCTCGTATGCTTTTAGAACGTATTCTTCTTTTATGTAAAGCAGGAGTTCAGGGCTTGCTGTCAACAACTCACTTATCACGATGTCATTTATTGCAAGCTCTCTAGTGATTGCAGACACTATTCCTTTTGTGATTATGCTTTCATCAGAAAATATCATGCTTATCTCTGAGATTTTATCTCGTTTTTCATTACGCTTGTAATGTTCTGTCAGGCTTTTTACTTTACTTTCGTTTTTCTTATCCAGGAATACTTTTATTGTTGAAGAGCCTACAACTATTTTTAGAACATCCCCTTGGTCATAATTCGTACCTGCAACCAGTTCAGACAATTTTATCAGCAATGTTTTTTCTTTTTCAAAGTCAAGTATCAATATATCATCTTTGATACCCATCCTGAATTGCTTGAACAAGTCCTTTTCTTCCTTTGGTATCTTGAATTCAAATCTTCGAAGCATAGCTATAACTGCTTCAAACTGGTTGTTCTTTGCAATTTTGTTTTGTATCAAGTACCTTGCAAGTGACCTTCGATTAACTAATCCTTGTGCGTAGCACTTCTCTATCTCTGGCTTTTTGCTTAATAAATGCCTGAAATTTTGTTCTATTTGTGACATAAATAATATGAAAATGACTTTTCTTAATAAAGCTTTCTATTTATGACATAACCTTTAAGTATATGAAAGAAAACCAATCAAACATGATAACAACAAATAGCATAGGTGGTTGCCAATGGCAACAGCGAAATTATTTCTCTAGATAATATTATATCAACGCAAAAAATTGGAGGAAAAGCGACAAACCTAGGTATTCTGAAACAAGCAGGATTTAATGTTCCAGAAGGAATAGCAGTTCCATATTTTTTTTATGAGGATTACATTAAAAATGGCTCACTAGACCCCGCATTAATCACACAAATATTGAACAACTTCACAAATGATACACTATTAGCAGTAAGAAGCTCCGGAAATGTTGAAGATTCATTAAGGCTTAGCTTTGCAGGACAATTCAACACAACACTCAACGTAGAGAAAAAACAGTTAGCAGAAGCAATTATCGACAGTTATAATTCTGCAAGGGATTATGAAAGGAATGGATACGGAAAAGATAACCCTGACATTCTGATGGGATTAGTAGTTCAGGAAATGATTGACCCATTATACTCAGGAGTCATTTTCACCCTTGATCCAACAACAGGAGACCATAACACAATAGTCATCAACTACAAAGAAGGACTGGGAGAATATCTTGTTTCAGGAAAAGTCACAGGGACAGTTCTGAAACTAGACAAGAATAATCCTACAACTACCTATAATCACCTGCCAGAAAACATTGTAAAAGAAATAGTATATATCTCAGGTAAAGTAGAAGAGCTATTCGACTTTCCACAAGACATAGAATTCGCAGTTTCAAAAAATGGATTGCATCTGCTACAATCAAGGCCAATTACTTCTTATTCACTTAACACTATAGAAGTAATAAAGCAAGAAAAACAAATAATAGAGAAACTAGTGGCTAAAGAAGAAAAACTGTTCAATTTGGAAACAATATTCAGCAACAGCAACATTATAGAGAATTTTCCTGAGCCGACACCAATGGGTCTTGAAATATTCAATCATATATTTACAGGAACAAAAGAAATTCCAGGAGCAATTCAGTTAGGAAGAAATGATTTTGGATATAATTGCGGGAAAGAAACATTCCAAAACAGTCTTTTTAGAATGATATGTGGCAAGCCATTTATGGATTTTGTAGTGGATTCATTAACATTTAGAATCAAAGGAATTACACTGGAAGACTACTTATCAGGATTTACAGCCGATTACCTGCAACAAGTTAGAGAAGACAATTCAAAAGGAAACTATCCTGAAGGGGGATTATACATTCAGCACCCAAGCAAAGAATTTCTTATCAAACGATTCGGAGAAGAAAAAGGAAACCAATATCACACAGCGTATCAGGAATTCCATAAACAAATAAAAGAAAAAGAGAAAACATTCTATCTAGAATTTACAAATGAACTCGAGCCTTCAATAAGCAAGTTATACAAAGAAGAATTAAAGATAGACTTCAACGATTTAAGCACAGAAGAACTAGTCATGAAGTTCAACGAATATCTTGAAGTGTTGAGAACCAGGACCTGCGTTGACTTTGTAAAAGTAGCCAGACTTGCATTTTTTGGCTATGACCGTCTAAAGAACAATATTGAACAATTTGTAAAAACACTTGGACCATCTTTTCTTAAAAAAAAATTGAAAGGAGAAATCGAACCAGAAATCAACATAGATTCACTTGATAAGCAAACATTGGTTAAATACACTCTTGACATACTGTTGCAGGCAAAACCTGACAACATTATCAATGAAACAGAGCGGCTTGGAATCGCATTAAACGAATTGATAACCAATCAATTATCAGTTGATGAATTCATTCTTAGATACGGACATGTTGGTCAACTGGAAATAAGCCTACCAAGATACGCAGAGGAAAAAGAATATTTTAGCAACCTTCAAAAACAAGAATCAACAGAGAACGAAAGTAAAAAAACCTTGGCAGGATTTCAGTTCAGAAAGGAACTGGCAGAACAAATGCTATTAATAGGAGCCACAAAAGAAGAAATAAACAACTTCATCTATGATGCAGAGATGGCAAACATCTACCTTCCCCTACGTGAAACTGCCAAGATGTCATACTTCAAGATCCATTATCTAGTAAAGAAATGTTTGACCTGTCTAAGTGAAAAATGTGGACTTGAAGGAAATGAAATTTACATGCTAAAACCATTAGAACTTTCTGAACTAATTGAAAACTTCAACAAAACGTTTCAAAAAATAAAATACAGAGAGGCACAGCAGGAGGCATACAAGGAGATTGATCTTACCTCACTCATCTTTAAAGATACAAAGATAAAAAGAATTGACTTTGACCAAAACAATGGATATTACCTGTCAATCCCTGGCGAAGCAGTAAGAAGAGGAATGGCTGAAGGAATAAGCCTTGTTGCAAGAACAAATATTGAGCTTGTAAAGAAATATGCTGAGTATGTCAGGGAAGGAATTGAAAACATAATAGGTGTGTTTCCGGCAATGGATCCAAGTTACGGCACTCGCAGCAATTTTTCAGGGCTTATCACACAGTATGGCGGACCATTAGCACACGCAGCAATCATTGCTCGTGACCAAAAGATACCATACTTGACAAACGTGCAGATTGGAAAATTACCTGATAAAACAAAAATTCTTATAGATGGAACAGAAGGAATGGTGTATGTGAAAAAATGAAAAGGATAATCTTTATACGACACGGATACTTGGAAGGTAAGTTTGATGACTATTCAAAACTACTATTTGAGGACATTGAAAAATTACTGATAAGGGAACTTTGCCCAAACATAAATTATGAAAAGACAAAGTTCTTACTAGAAGAAAAAACATTATTACAAGAAATAGACATGATAATAAGCTCACAAGAGAACAGAAGTATACAAACAGCAAAGATTATCCAAGAACTAAATCCAGTGCATCATATTATATCCTCTAACCTTAACGAGATAAAATTTAGAAGAGGAATCATAGAAAAAGAAGATATTGAGCAAGAAGATTTTCATTATCTAAGGAAAAAAATACTGACAAGCATTTACAACTCAAATTTTTCAGAAAAATTCTACGATGTAAAAAATCGTTTTTTGAAGTTTTTAGAATTCACCAAAACAATAGAGCATGACAATATTCTGTGTGTAACACACGGCTGGTTTATGAGGATAATAGAACTCTACAAAGAAAAAGGTTCTCTTGAAAACATAAACCTGAATGAACTTTTAGAAGTGAGACCTGCAAAGTTTCTAGACACCATAGAAATTCACCCTCTATAACTCACATTTTTTATAGTGCTTTAGTTGGGTAATAAGATTTATACCCTAATTATACAAATAAAATGCCCCGAGTGGGTTAAATATATATAACTAAAATCAAACATTTTTTGAACACTAAAAATAAAATTAGAATTAAAAATCTAAGATTTCATCTTAATCACAAATTTATTTAAATTTTTAACTAATTGTTCAAGACAAAGATTCATTTCTTCTTCAGTTTTTGCACCTGTACAAACTATTTTTCCATTAGAGAATAATAAGAATGTTGAATGAAATGGATCTTTTATTTTATATACTAATCCTGGAAACTGCTCTGGTTCATATTCAACATTATCTAATTTCAACGCTAATTCATTAAGATTAAGATCAAAACCTACACTTCCCGATCCAACCATGTTTTGAACTTTAAGTTTTGGCGTGACAGTTATTTTAACTCCATTTTTTTTAAGAAGTTCTATTATTTTATGAATTGCTCTGTTTGCAGTATCTATATCTTTAGCACCTGTACAGATGACTTTTCCTGAAGTGAACAATAAAGCAGATACTTTAGGTTCTTTCACTCTCAAAACTAATCCAGGAAATTGTTCGGGATTGTATTCTACATCTAATAATTTAACAGCTATTGTTTCTAATTGTAAATCATGCTTTAAATCAGTCATTACAACAAGATTAACAATTTTTAAATTTGCCATTTTATGACCTCAATTCATACTTAATATAGATTAGTAATCTTATCTAACGTTAAATCTTTCGGTTTTGAAAAGAAATTTAACTTATATTCTACTTATTGTTATAAAAAGTTCAATACTTAAACAAGAATTCATTAAAAAAACAAATTTTATCAACGAGAATTCTTTCTTTTTAT
>JAHJDK010000106.1 GCA_018812505.1 Nanobdellota archaeon
CTCTTGAAAAAGCATGTGGGAAACTTCCTGAAATCATTTGTTTCAGATATAACCCTGGACCTTTAAAAGAAGGAAATAATCTAATTGGAAATCCTGTTGATGCAAAGTATGGTTTGACAAGAGAACAATTATTTGAAGCATATAAGATTTGTAAAGAAAAAGGAGTTAAACGTTTTGGACTTCACACAATGGTTGTCTCAAACATGCTTGATGTTGAATATCTTATTGACACTGCGAAGATACTTTTTGAATTATTGATTGATTTATCAAAACAACTTGGAATAAAATTTGAATTTGTTAATCTTGGTGGGGGTATAGGCATACCTTATAAGCCTGAACAAGAAATTGTTAGTTACAAAGAGTTTTCAAAAGGTGTCAAGAATTATTATGATAAATTGATTGTTGCTAACAATCTTGATCCTATCCGTATAGTAATGGAGTGTGGAAGAGCTATTACAGGACCACAAGGATATCTTGTAACAAAGGTTTTGCATATGACTCATAAATACAAGGACTTTGTTGGTGTTGATGCCACTAGTGCTAATCTTCTTCGTCCAATGATGTATGGTGCTTATCACCACATATCTGTTCTTGGAAAAGAAAGACTTCCTGAAGATAAAGTTTATGATGTTGCTGGGAGTTTATGCGAAAACACTGATAAGTTTGCATGGGAAAGAAAACTGCCAGAAATTAATGAAGGAGATTACTTGGTTATTCATGACACAGGAGCTCATGGTCATGCGATGGGATTTAATTATAATGGAAAGTTAAGATCCACAGAGTTTTTGCTTCGAGAGGATAATTCTTTTGAATTAATAAGAAGGGCTGAAACAACAGATGATTATTTTTCAACTCTTGATTTAGATAAGTTAAAGGTGTTTAAATAATGGTGTTAAGAAATAAGAATATTGCAAAGTTACAAGCAGGATATCTATTTCCTGAAATCAACAGAAGAAAAAACAAGTTGCTGGAGGAAAATCCTGATGCAAAAATAATTAGTTTAGGAATTGGGAATACAACCAAACCATTGACTCCTTATATAACCAAAGCTCTTAAGGAAGCTGCAGAATCACTTGGAACTGCTGAGGGGTACTCTGGTTATGGTGATGAACAAGGAATGACTGCTTTAAGAGAAAAAATTGCAGAACAACTCTACAAAGGATTAGTTGATGCAAATGAGGTATTTGTATCTGATGGCGGAAAATGTGATTGTGGAAGATTACAATTAATGTTTGGTTCTAAAGTCACAATTGCTGTACAGGATCCTGCTTATCCTGTTTATGTTGATGGCAGTGTAATAATCGGCGTGACAGGAGACTATAATGAATCAATAAAAAGATTTGATAATATAGTATATATGAAATGCACTGCTGAGAATAATTTTTTCCCGGATATTAAATCTCTTGAAAGAACTGATTTGATTTATTTTTGCAGTCCAAATAACCCGACAGGTGTTGTTGCAACAAGAGATCAATTGAAAGAACTTGTGGACTTTGCAAAAGCAAACAAGTCAATCATAATATTTGATGCTGCTTACAGTGAATTCATAAGTGATCCTAATCTTCCAAGGTCAATATTTGAGATTGAGGGTGTAAGAGAAGTGGCATTGGAGGTTAGTTCCTTTTCTAAGTCGATTGGATTCACAGGAGTTAGACTTGGGTGGACTGTGGTTCCTAAGGAATTAAGGTTTGATAATGGCGAACAAGTAATTAATGATTGGAACAGAATTACCTGCACTGTTTTCAATGGGGCATCTAATATCGTGCAAAAAGGTTGTCTTGCAGTTCTTGACAAAGAAGGGCTTAAGGAGATGCAGGAAACAGTTGATTTCTACATGGAAAATGCCAGACTCATAAAGAAAGGGTTGGATGAGATGGGTGTTAAATCTTACTGGACTGGCAACTCGCCATATATTTGGGCTTATTTTCCAGGAGAGAAGTCATGGGATGTATTTTCTAGATTGTTGAATGAGGCACACGTTGTTGTTACACCTGGTTCAGGATTTGGTTCTGCAGGTGAAGAATATGTCAGGTTCAGCGCTTTTGGGCATAGAAATTTAATCATCGAAGCAGTTGAAAGATTAAAAGAAAAGTTGAAATAGTTCTTTTTTAGAATTATTTAAATACTTGATATAAAATAATTCTTGGTAAAATGAATTTAAAAGAATATCAGTTAAAATGCAAACAGTCGGCAAAAAAAAATGTCGATAAAGACAAAGAGATTATGACTTGGGGTTTGGGTGTTGCTGGTGAAGCTGGTGATCTGGTTGGTTGTATAAAAAAAACAGTCAACCATGACAATGACCAAACAAGTGGCATTAAAGAAAACATTGGTGATGTCATGTGGTA
>JAHJDK010000107.1 GCA_018812505.1 Nanobdellota archaeon
AGCTTATTCCATTGAAGGAAATGGGTCAGCCAACTGATGTTGCAAATGCTGTTAAATATTTGGCTTCTGAAGATGCTAAGTATATTTCAGGCGTTGTTTTGAAAGTTGATGGTGGAATTAGCTTTTAGTATGCCAGAAATAGATATTAAAACGAGATGTATCTAAGATAGTATAGCATTATGGAATCTTGTTAAAAACCGGCTCAATTGCAAGTTCATTAATTACACCTCAAACACATATTATGTGTAAAACACTTCATGTAAATGCCTTGCTTGCATTCCGACGGTTTTACCCCTCAATGTATCTCCCAAACCTCTTTTCAACCCAAGTTTGACAGTTAAATAATTAAGAGTCCTTAGAATTGTTTGGTTTACTATGACACAAACAAAACTAAGGACAAATACAATAAATTTTTTTGGTTAAGTAAGTATTCTTTTAATTGCAATTAACATCGGAATTAACAGAAGTTTTTCTCGTAGAGAAAAATTTGGGAAAGGAACGAAAGAAAAAATCAAGAGAAACTTTGCCACATAGTCACTTATTAGTGGTAAAAATAGAAAGATTTATATACTATTTAATTTTAAGTTAATCTATGAGACCATTAATTGCTGTAGGAATGGTTGAAGGAGAATTGCTTCCACCATATCACTCAGATATACCTTCTAGTAAAATTCAAAGTATTGCTAATCTTGTTAAAGAAAGAGGTGGATTAGAACATAAGTCTAGTGTAGATGCAGCAAAAAAATTGAATGAATTATATTATGATGGGCATCGTGAAGTAGAGATAATTGGGAGTTGGGGACAATTTTGTGTCCCAGCATTAATTGCTGAAGTATTGGAACAAGGTATGATTGCATTTGTTCCAGATGAACTTATTATCTATGCCAAATCACCTGGACCGAAGATATTACCTTACTCTTTAGATTTGCCCTCTGCTGTAAGGCACTATAATGCTGCTAAACATTCTTATCAAGGAGGTAGTTGTGTAAGATTTCAGTACCAAGAAAAAGACCGTATTCATATATTTACTCCTGAATAATTAATTGAAAAACTAAAGCCAATAATAATTCTACGTACAAGCGCAAGAATATTAAGCCAAGGCCCTTAAATTTAAGCCTCACGCCCCTTCTGGAGATTATAGCAATGATTATACACAATCATCCAAACAATACTCTTTTTCTATTCTTTCTTTTGTTTTATTAAAAAAAGGCTTAATAAGTTTATTGAAATAAAATTTATAAGTCGAAACACCTATTTAATAGTTAGAGGTAAGTTATAAAAAGCTTTTTGCTTTTTGAACATCAAAAACCAGAGGCTTTTGTATGTAAGAAGTATTATATATCGGGCTTTATACCTTAGTAGTTATACATCCGCTCAGAGCATTCTTTATTCTGTTAGGTGTTTATGGCATTTTTGAGACGACAAAAGATCTAAAAAACATTATTTGTCAACGACAAGAAATTGTATTATTATACTACAATATACAAATCTTTATATATGTGAGTATATACTTACTTACTTAGGTTATGATAAAAATTGCCTATAAGGCTAAAACCTAAAACGGACTTTTTGAGATGAATCTGCTTCGCAGGTCGCTCGAAGGGGTTGAGGGGCAATGCCCATCCTTTATTTCTTCTTTTTTGTTTTTGAAAATCTTGATTTATTAAATACTCTGTCAAAGAAACTATAGTGCACATCATCCCCAATTATATTGAAATTGTTCAATTTCTCTAAATCCTTTATTTTGACTTTTCTATATGCTGCTGCAATGAAATCTGCAAGCCTTATTAAGAAAACATTCTTTGCGAATCCGACTGTAAACTCAATTCGTCTATTTTTTGTTTCAGAAAGATATGTGCAGAAGTCAATAACTTTCTGGATATCCAAATAGTTCTCATTGCAGACAGTCAATCTATATCTGCTGTTTGTAAAAGTGACTTGTTTTAATAAGGCAAAATATAGGACTGAATAGATTCGTTCTGACAAAAAAGAGATGTCCTTATATTCCTTAATAAATTCAAACCATTTATTAGACTTGAATCTGATTGTATGCATTTTCAAACCATTCTTATTCAAGAAAGTGACTATCTTTAGTAATTCTTCAGGCGTTCTTTTCGTGCCTTTCTGTGAAGACTTATAGAAAACTGAAAACTCCCTCTTGAATTTCTTCTCCAAGTGACCAATCTCTTGAGTTTTAACACTTGCCAAGCCAATAAATATAGTTTCACAAGGCTGCCCACTCGTATCGATTGCAATTTCTAAATACAGTCTACTCATCAGTCAAAGAAAACTGTTTGCTCTTTTTAAATTTATAGATTGATTTTGAGCACAATTCTTCGCTCGGGGCACACTCTTTTTTCCCCTTTAAAGTAAGTTTTATTTCTATTTCACTCTTTTTCTTTTTCCTTCTAATTGGAGTTTTATTCTTTTCTGTGACCACTCGCTTAGAAGTATGGATGAATTTATCATTGCTACATGGGTGTAGGCTTGTGGAAAGTTTCCTACAAGAGCATTGCTTATACTGAAGTCTTCAGAGTAAAGCCCTAGATGATTAGAATGTTTTTTTAGTTGCCTATATATGCTAAGTGACTGCTTCTGCTTTCCTATACTATAAAGTGCATCCAGAAGCCAAAAAGAGCAGATTGTAAAATAGCTTGCTGATTTTCCAAAATCATCTTTCTTTCTGTATCTTTTGACTTTAAAACCGTCAGCCAATTCTTTCTTAATTCTTAGAATGGTGTTCTTAAGTTTTTCATCTTTAAAATTAAGAAATTCATGATAAGACATCATTAAATTAGCCGCATCCATTTCTTTGGAGCCATAATTCATTATAAAAGCTTTATTTTGGTTCAATCCTTTTTCCAGTATGTCCTCTTTGATTTTATCCTCTATAGCAGCCCATTTTGCTACATGCCTTTTCTTCCCAAGTTTTTCAGCTATTTTCTTTGCTCTGCTCATACCAATATAGCAGAGAAGTTTTGAATATAGAAAATGTTCTGTCTTTCCGCGAAACTCCCATATACCATGGTCTTTTTTGTACCAATTATGTTCTATTTCATAAACTAAATATTTTACAAACTGCCAGTATTTTAGAGGAATCTTGGATTCAAATTCATAATACACAAAATAAAGGTACATTATGTCAATGATGCTTCCATAGATATCATTTTGTTTCTGACTGTGAGCAGCATTCCCAACTCTTACAGGCTTTGAGCCTTGGTAACCCTGAAGGTGTTTTAGCTCTTTTTCAATCAAATTGTGTTCTCCTTCGATACCATACATTATTTGCATTTTTTTCTCTGATTTTGAAGTAGCGTCTATAATAAACTCGATCAATTTTTTTGCCTCGTAATCTCTACCAATCTTTTTCAAAGCATCTGCTGTGAAAGAAGCATCTCTTACCCAACAAAATCTATAGTCAAAAGTCCTATCAGAACCAACTTCTTCAGGAATTGAAGTTGTAGGCGCAGCCAATATAGCGCCTGTTTCTGAATAAGTTAAAAGCTTCAGAGTTAAAGCAGACCTTATTATGTCTTCTCTGTTTCTCTCAGGAAGAGTTAGCGTTGAAACCCATTTATACCAATACTTCTTAGTATCATTCATTAATCTCATGCATTTTTTTACATTAAAATCCTTTGCATCATCAGCTATGCCTATAACAAAATATTTTGTGTGGTCAAGTTCAATAGTCTTTTTCTTTAGAATATTTTCAAAAGAAACATTTGATATCAGGCTTACATGCAAATTCTTGTTTTTAGTAATAAGATTATATTCTACCACTTCATGTTCATTCTCTCCTAAAGCATAATTCAGTTTAGGCTCATAATGAACCTTTATTTTAGGATTACCTTTTATAGGTTTGACTATTCTTATAATTCTGTTTTGCTTATACAGCTTGCTTTTTCTTCCTGATAGAATCTTATGGTATCTCGGAAAGAAATCATAAACAACAAATTCATTTTTGGCACTCTGAAAAACTGTTTCAAGCACATTCGTGTGCTTGATATAGCTCTGGCTTAACTTGTATCTTCCAATTGGAGATATTTTAAAAGTTCCGCCAATGTCTTTATCAAGAATTTTCGCAAAAATACTAGGACTGTTAAATTTTGGAAAGCAGAACCAATCTATGCTTGTATCTTTTTTTACTAATGCACAAGTCTTACAATTTCCTATAATTCCATAATCTAACATCGTCTTTAAACTCCTGATTAATTATTGTTTTAACTTAACAAGCAATTCCCTAAAACCTGCTGTAGATGGTTTGTCCATTATCTGGTTTGCAAGTGATTTTAGTTTCTTGTGAGAGTTAAGAAGAGCTATTTTAAAACCAGGATTTAAGAATAATTCAACATCATTTTCCCCATCACCAACAATGATAGTACGATCCAAATCTATGTTCATATACTTCATTGCAAGTCTTACACCAACACCTTTATCAACACCGAGTGGAAGAATCATTGTTTCATCAACATTTCTCACAAAAGAAACATTATTAGCGTATTTTCCAAGCTGTTTTCTCACTTTATCTTCATATTTGACTTTTATACTTACAATGACTTTTCCAATAACAGTTCCCGGAAGATTCATCTCACGAATAATCCTTTTTGATTTGGTCATGTAAAAAGTATTTAGAGTAATTGTTTTTCTCGTTTTGGGAATATATATCACAGCACCATTTTCTGCAACTACACATCTCCAGATATTAAATGCATTACAGAACTTTCTAACATACCGAATATTTCGTCCGGTTGAAAGGACCATATCAATATTTGTCTTTCTTATTTCATTCATCAAATCCCTGTCAATATCACTAACATCAAACTCAGGCTTTGGAGGATTGTCTGTTATTGTCCTGTCAAAATCAGTTATTATAGCTTTTATGTCTGAAGGTAAGAAATATTCTAGTTTGTGAAATTCATCTTTTAACTGCCTGACCTCATCATAGAGCTGAACATGTTTCTCAATCCCAACTTCCATCTTAAAATACTTATCAACAATCTCTAATGACTTCTTCTCCATCTTACTTCTCAAAGCATCATCTTTTAGAATCTTAATCATGAATTTTGCAGTTGCATTATAATCCCCAACATTAACCAAATAACCATTCTTTCCATTCTTTACCTGAAGAAGTATTCCACCAACCTTTGTTCCAATAATAGACTTTCCACAAGCCATTCCTTCTGTTACAGCCAAACCAAACCCTTCATTCTTTGAAGTCAAAGCTACAATGTCAACACTGTTGTATAATTCTGGAAGAATACTATATTCAACATTACCTGTAAATATAACTTTTTTTTGTAAACCCAAATTTTTTATCAGGACTTTAACCTTTTTGAATAATTTCTCTCTGCTTTTTGAAAGCTTGTTGCTTAATGATTCTGCACCCACAAAAACAAGCACTGCATCAGGAACTTCTTTTAGCACTTTTGGCATTGCACGAATCAGTTGTTCATGACCAGACTTTGGATCAACCCTTTGAACACACAGAATTACTTTAGCATCTTTAGGAATGCCATATTTTTTCCTTACAACATCCTTGTTTACATTCAAAGGTTTGAAAAGTTCAGTGTTAGCGATTGGATGAATTATTACTACCTTATCTTTATTTAAGCCCGCCTTAACTGCAGCCCTTGAATATTCTTCTGATGAGAAAACAACCTTGTCATACTCATTCAGATGTTTTACCAGAAAATCTGATAGATGTTTTGACATGTTTTCTATAAAAGGTATGTGCCATGTTAGAATTAAAGGAGTTCCTCTTGGAACAAATTTATACGCGAATAACAATTGAAAATCATGTATATGTACAATATCTGCATTGTTTTGTTCTAGAAGGTTTCTTATTTCTTCACCAAAATATTCATTTACTTTATTAAACTCTATGAATCCCTCCATCTCGTTGTGAGGTTTTGTAAAACCTTTATTATTATAATGACATTCTGAGTATACAGCTTCTTTAAATTTGCTGTACTGTTCCATAATTTTTGGGTCTATTGGGTCTCTTGGAACTCTTAGAACCTTAATTCCTTTTATTTCTTCTGAACTCGTTTCTCCTGAAGGTCTCAAGTGAACTTCTACAACTTCATTCCCGTTGTTAACCATCTCTTTACAAAGATTCAGAAGGTATGTGGATACACCCCCAATATGTGGATAAAACGATTGACTCGCATAATATATTTTCAAAAACTATTCTCTCCTTTAATTTTTTTAAAACTAATTTATTATTTGTGATGATATAACCTTTTAATAGTTTGTCCTTATAGAAACTATATGTTCTATTAAACTCCAATCTTATTTTTTATAAATCTTATTTGTTGATTTTGGCATCTTAATTTTCTTTTTGAAACTTTTAAATCAATAAAATAAAACTTTTTTATATTTCAGAGAATAAACATTAGAAAACAAGTATCGAGTTTGTAGGAGCATCGTACTAGGAGTAAGGAATTCGTTCGGGGCACTCTTTATTTCATTAGGTGAATGGGGTAGTAATAATTCTCAACTATTTGCAGTTTAAAATCAAAACATTTAAATACTATTGATTCTTTTAAAAGTCATATGACTCAAATAAAAATCAATTATGTTTATGAAGTCTTGCTTCTTCTCTTAAAAAAAGATTCTTATGGAAGAGAACTTGCAAAAAGTCTTAAAACTTCACTTACAAGAATTCAATCAACCCTAACAGAACTTAGAGATACAAATGTATTGGATTATAAAGTTGAAGGAAAAAACCACCTTTATTTCATTAAAAAGAATTTAATATCAAAATCATATATTCTAAACGCGGAAAACTACAAACTAACAAAAATACTAATAAAATATCCTGAACTGGAACCTATATTCCAAGATTTAATACAAAAAAGCAAAAGCGAACTAATAATTCTTTTTGGCAGTTATGCAAAAGAAACAGCTAAAAAAGAAAGCGATATTGATATTTATATTGAGACTACAAATCAAGAAGTTAAAGAAAAAGTGCAAAAGATATATGATTTACTAAGTGTAAAGATAGGAGAATTCAACCCTGATAATTTATTAATCAAAGAAATAATAAAAAATCATGTAATCATAAATGGTGGAGAAAAATACTATGAAAAAGTTAAGTTTTTTAGCTAAACTAAAAAAAGAAAAAAAATTAAAACTTGTAGAACCATCAGAAGAAATAGCAAAATCATACTTAATAAAAAGCGAAAAATGCATTCAAGTAGCAAAACTAGCATATGAAGCGGGAATCTACGAAAACGCAGTATCAGAAGCATATTATTCAATCTACAACACTGTAATGACCTTATTTTTCAAATGTGGAATAAAATGTGAAAACCACTCAGGATCTGTGCTCTTGATAAAAGAGCTTTTTCAATTCCAAAAACTGTATTCAATATTTTCCGAATTTAAAAAAGATAGAATCGACAACCAATATTATATGCCTGTGATTGATACAGAACCAATAGATAAAGAAAAATGTAACGAAAGAATCAAAACAGCCCAAAGATTCAGCATAGAACTAAGATCTTATGCAAACAAAATCACAACCCAATATATAAAAAATATAAGAGAACAATTCAAAAAAATCTAACAAGTATAAACACATACAAAACTCTTGAACTGAAAATAGTTCTATCGTTGATAAAATCTCTCTTTTACGCTCGGGGCACTCTTTATTTTTTTGTATATTCTAAGCACAAATTTTTTATATTCTAAATTTTCTTTTGTATGTATGGATTTATCAGATAAAGGTTTTTCGAGATTAATTAATAGTCTTAGTAATCCTTTTAAGCTTCAGGAGTTTATTATTTCAGTTTCTTATAATACAGGTAATCGGTTATCTCCTTTTGAGGTCGCTAATCTCTTGAAAGGTGATTGCTTGGAAGTTGCAGTTTTTGCTGTTTTTGTGCTGAAACACCATGGTTATGATGCTTTTTTAGTGGATTTGGAAGCAGTCAGAGATGAAGATCATGTAATAGCAGTTTACAAGCTTAACGGAAAGTATGGCTCAATTGCCCAAAGTAAATTTGTCAACTTACAACAGCGGATGCCTGTTTATTCTACAGTTAAAGAATTAGTTATGAGTTATTTTAACAGTTACTTTAATTTTTTTGGAGAGCTAACTTTGAGAAGGTACACTGAAGAGTTTAGGATTGACAAGTTTTTGAAGTGGGACTAGACTCAATTACAACCTTTGGGTCACTGTGACAAGGAGGGAAACAATGCC
>JAHJDK010000108.1 GCA_018812505.1 Nanobdellota archaeon
TAATTGTTAATGATGCTACTTAATACATCTTTATTTACTATCTTATCATTAAGTTTAAAGATCAGATTTCCTTTGTAGATTGCAAGGAGAAATGAGTTAAGGATTGATATGAATAACTGATCTTCTAGATTTTCTTCATTCTCAATAAATCCTACTATGTAAATATCTGTACCAGGAGTCTCTCTCTTAAAATTTTTGTCTAAATAAATTGGGCCACTAATTGCAGAGAAATCTTCTTGTGTACAATAATATCCTTTAGCCCTTTTTCTTTCTTCTTCATTAGTATCGTAGCTTGCTAAGATAGAAACTCCCTGATGTGCTTCAGTTCCTTGTAAATCTTTTGTGCTGTAGAAAACAGTTCTAACCTTGGAACATGCAAAATTAGCGAATTTACCAAGTCCGAAACTCCCTCCTGCTAGAGGATTATTATCAGTAGAACCTTCTGATCTTACCAATTTAAACCATCTAGAAAGCCAGTTGTTTTTTCCTTCTTTGCTTCCCTCCAGTCCTGTAGTGTTAAAGTCGCTTACTCTTAAGCATGAAATTTTTGAATTGATTGTTGTTATTGCCTCTTTAAAAAATTCCTCAGTTGATTTATCATTTTTTGCTTTTTGCCAGAAATTAATTTGAAGTTTGAGTATTTTCTTGAAATTCTCAACATCTGGAAAATCACTTGGATCTATTAAAAACTTTTTAAATTCTAGTATTACAGGTTTATTTTTGTCATTTTGAGCATCAAGAGAGTTCTGGGCACTTTCTTTTGCAAGGGATAATAGGTGATTATTTTTGAAAGATTCTACTCCTCCGTGATTTAATCCTTCTACACCTCCTGACTCTGACTTTTCAAATCTCCATCCTGTTTTTCTGTCTTTCATTCTATAACCTGAATTTTTTTTCCTTGCTATTTTGCCTACTAAACTCTGATTTTACTTTTCGTAGCTCTTCATCGATCGCGGAGAAAATTTTCCTGACTTGATCATCAGTATACTGATAATTGCCTCTATTTGCACAATTTTGAAGTAATTGCAATTTCTTTACGATTTCTTGAACTCTGCGGCTGGCGATACGGACAAATCTTTGTTCCTTTGTTTCTTGGCTACTGGATTGCTCACCCATAGACTGTAGGATTCTTCAACATTATATAAATATATGCATTATGTATCAGTATATATTAAAAATGTATTCCATATTTTAATTTTCTCTATTGTTTGGCGGATGTGGGTTGTAGTTGTTTTGTGGATTCTTGTAATCTCAATATTGGGTTAAATAGAATGTGTCATAGATCTTATAAACGAGAATGCCTATAATACCTACACAAACTGAGGAATTATTATGAACAGTCCTTCGAATATGCTATCCATGACTCAGGATCCGAACGGGACTACAATGAAGACAAAATTTATCAATTAAGGGTAATTCATCAGATTATGAACCTAAATCAATCTCAAAGATTAATAATCGGCACAATAGCCTCAGGAATGTTGGGGTTTCCTAATGTGGAGGCTCTGTTTTCAAAAGCAGTAATTAGCACAGTTTTAAGCTCAAATCCAGCCCCATTCATGATTGGTTTGGTCTCAATCCTGAAACTCCTGCTCATGATTAGCTCAATATGGTGGTTTGTCCTCTTAATTAGAAATGCAGAGTTTACATATCGCAAGCACAGAACAAACACATTTTACAAATATCTTGCTAAACTGGCAGTCACAGGAGTTATAACCTTTGTAATTATGCTTATTATTCAATCAATTATTTCTTAACATCTTATTTTGCCTCTCAATAACTGCTACAATGGTGTTGCAATTATACCTTCGTAACAGGTCTTTCTCAATCTGCTCCAACAAGAGCTCATCCACATATTTAATGTTAATCACCAACTAGGACACAGAACCTTGACATTTATATCGAAAGTGGTGAATGGTTGGATATTTTGAAATGGATGTTATGCTTTATGGTTATTTAGTAGACATTTGAAATATTTTCAATATCAATAACAATTCTCCGGTTTTTCAACAACAAACTTTATAATTATCCTCAAGTAGCTTACGAATGCATGGTCAAACCATACCACCAAACCGAATCAGTCCAGCTGTTTCATGATGATTGTATCAATGTGCTGAATTGTCTGCCTGAGAACTCAGTTGATATGATTTTTGCAGATCCTCCGTATTTTTTGTCTAATGGAGGCATTTCTTGCAGGGCTGGTAAGATGGTTTCGGTGAATAAGGCAGATTGGGACAAATCTAATGGTCTAGACAAAGACTTTGAATTCACTCATAATTGGATAAAGGCTTGCCGTAGAGTATTGAAGGAAAATGGTACAATTTGGATTTCAGGAACCATGCATAACATCTATCAAGTAGGTTACGCTTTACAGAAGCAAAAATTCAAGTTACTTAATGAGATTACATGGTTTAAGCCTAATGCCCCACCCAATCTAAGTTGTAGGTATTTCGCTCATTCCCATGAAACCATTCTTTGGGCTAGAAAGCATGAGAAAATTCCTCACGTATTCAACTATGACCTTATGAGAGAATGGGACGATAAGATAACTCCAAAGGGCAAACAAATGAGGAGTATTTGGCATATTCCACTAACACCTATGAGTGAGAAAACTCATGGCAAACATCCAACACAAAAGCCCATTGAGTTGTTAAGACGAATCATTGCTTCTTCCACAAAGGAAAATGCAGTTGTCCTTGACCCGTTTGTTGGTTCAGGCACAACAGGAGTTGTTTCAGAGCTGCTAAATAGAAATTTTATTGGCATAGATAAGGATGAGAAATTCCTCAAAACCACTTTAAAAAGGATAAATGCCTCAAAGAACAGTAGTATTTAAATAATTATAAACATACCTTGCTTTTATGGACGTTAAAATCCCAAAATTCGTTAAATGGGCGGGTGGCAAAGGCCAATTATTGGAGCAATTTGAACCTCTCTTCCCTAAGAAATTCAATAGGTACTTAGAGCCATTTGTAGGCAGCGGAGCAGTGTTTTTTTACATAATCCAAAAATATAAACCCACTGAAATCATTATTTCAGATATCAATGAGGAACTAATTAACGCCTATGAAATCATAAGAGATGATGTTGACAGGCTCATAGTAGAACTAAAGCAACATAAGGAATATCATATGACTGAAGGAAAAAAGTATTATTTGACAATAAGAGCAACCGATCCTAATGAATTACCTCCCTTGGAAAGAGCTGCAAGATTCATCTATTTAAACAAGACTTGCTTTAACGGATTATATAGAGTCAATTCGAAAGGCCAATTCAATGTTCCCATGGGTGCATACAAAAATCCAGACATTATTCAAGAGGACAGACTCCAATTTGTTTCAAAACTACTTAAAAAGGTCATGATAAAAGTGATGTCCTTTGAGAAAGTAGTAAACCTTGCAAAGAAAGGGGACTTCGTGTATTTTGACCCTCCATACTATCCACTAAAGAAAGGAAAAAGCTTTACAACATATACAAAAAATGCATTTCTAGAGAATGAACAAGAAACACTTGCAAATACATTCAAGAAGTTGGATAAAATGGGATGTTCTGTCATGCTTAGTAACAGCGACACACCATTTATCAGTGACCTATATTCAAAGTACAATATTCAGATAGTCCAAGCAACACGAATGATTAACTGCAATGGTGATAAAAGAGGAAAAATTAACGAAGTTGTTGTAACGAACTATTAGGGTGAAAGCATGAAATATCTAAACACATACAAAAAACTGAATTTACAAGACGAAAAAGGCATATTTGAATACTTGTTCAAGACATTCACTGATTCCATATTCACCTGGGACTATTTTGTTGACTTTGAAAAAGTCAAGGAACATGTGCATACAATCGAAAAGGAGCTTAATCTTCTAAATGTCCTTATTGGAAAAAGCAATATTGACAAAGAATTTATTGATTTGGTTACCGAATATCCTAATATCAGAAAGGTTTTACCTATTCTAATAGCAATAAGGAAAAATAAGTTAAGAGAATTGCAGATTATTGATGATTTCGAAGAATTAGCTTCTGAAAGCAAGAATCCTCTTTTCAATCCGAAAATTGAACTAACTAAGGAAATCAAAGAGGATTTGACTAAATTCTTCGAAGAATCTGGTCTAAAAGCAATATTCCATGACAAGAATGTGAAAAACATTGTTGACTATTGCTTTGGCATTGAAGTTGGTATGGATACAAACGCAAGAAAGAACAGAACAGGTCAATCAATGGAGCGTATTGTCGAAAAAATCATTAAGAAATTCACCGAAAGCAATAATCTAGAGTATATTTCCCAGGCCACACAGAAGAAAATAAAGGAAAAGTGGGGTTTTGACATTACCATTGACAAAACTAATAGAATATTCGATTTTGCAGTTTTTGAAAAAGGAAAAAGCAAGCTGTTTATTATAGAAACAAACTATTATGGTGGAGGAGGTTCCAAGCTAAAATCTACTGCAGGAGAATACCAATACCTGTTTGATTTCCTTAAAAAACAAGGAATTGACCTCATCTGGGTTACAGATGGTCTTGGCTGGAAAACAACAAAAAGCTCACTTAATGAAACCTTCTTGCATAATGATTACTTATTCAACATTGAACTAATCAAGCAAGGTGTTCTAAAAGATATCATTTTGTAATAAGATGTATATCTCTTGTTAATACATGAACGGATCAAGAGGAGTCCACCCCTGTCATCACATGCGGTCACCGTCGGGCGGGGCTATATGAAATCTGGGGTCTTTTAGAGGACTCTTTTTTAAATATGAATCTATTTCGAAAAATTTAAGAGTGGTAATCAGTATCACAAAGCTATGAAACTATTTATTTCCATCGTATTACCAAAAAATGTATTGGAACATCTTGCATCCATTCAAAAACATTTTTCAAATCTGAGAATGAGTATGTCTCCAGTTGAGAAAATGCACATTACATTGCGCTATCTTGGCGAGTGTGATTTGGATTATGTTAAGCGTGGAATAGAAAAAGCACGATTTCAACCGTTCAGACTGATTCTGAATAAAGCAGGCATATTTGATAAGGGAAGTAATGGTATACTTTGGGTGTCTTTGCATCCTTCTGAAGATCTGATTAAATTACGGGAGAGTGTCAATGCATCAGTTCCAAAGATAACTACAAGAGAACATGAAGGTACTGATTACAATCCGCACATCACTATAGCCAAGTTTGGTAACATTAGGGACCAAGTGCTTCAAATAATTCCAGAAATAAAAGTACAACCCCTAGTCATTGATGTAAACTCAATAGAAATCATGCACTCAAAAACAACCCCTTTTGGCTCAAAATATGAATCTGTAGGAATCTATCCTGCAAGACATTGACAGTAAAAGAGTCCTCCAGCGTCATCTCATGGCGTCACCGCCGGGCGGGGCTATCCGTGTTTGCATGACACATGAAAACTTTCAGTTTTCAGTGCAAGAAATGCGTTGCATTTCTTTGCATTGGTGGGACTCTCACTGATGTTATGCGAATTTTTCTTTTTTTGCTTTTCTTCTTTTTAAAAACAGTTTCTGTTTTTTATTCATTGCTTTTCTTTTTTTAATTAGTGCATCCCATCTATCGTTGTCTTTTATAATCTGTTTGATTAGTTTATTATCGCCAAACCAGTCTCTCATTCCATCTCTATGATCCCACCAATCATCATATTCTGGATTTATAAATAGATCGTGTGCAATGAGTTCTTTGATAGAAATAGTTGGTTTTGGTGTACGATATCCACTATTTTGTTTGTCTTTTTTTCTCATAAGACTGCCTCCGCACTCCTTCAGATCAGCAACTTGTTTGGCAACTGGTCTAATTGCTCTTTTAAGCAATGGAGTCCTATGAGACAGTTTCTTGATTGGTTTTCATGTTTGAAAAAAAGGTTGTTTTGTTTTATATATTTTATGGAATTTATTGTAGAAGGTTTTCATGTACTAACAAGTGATGAAATAGTCTTGTAAGTTTTTGATCATCTCTTTTCTTTCCTAACTTGGTCAGGTTCATGTATTCGTCAAAACATCCCATTTTAATGACTAGCAAAGGCATGTTGTACTTTAATAGCATCCAATTGAGTATCATTCGTGTGGTTCGTGAGTTTCCATCTGAAAATGGATGGATGTGTTGTATTTCATTGTGTATAAAACCGAGTTTTTCTATGCATTCTTCTTTGGTTTTGATATTTTTTAATGATTTACAGTATTTTTCCATGAGAACTAGTACATCTTTTGGATATGCTGTTTTAAACTGAGGATTTCCTTGAATTTTATTATGTGTTTTTTTGTATTTTCCTGCATTTCTGTGTAAACTAAACAACACTTGTTTATTGATTTCCTTGATGTGTTCTATTGTGATTTCTTCGTCTTTGTTCTCGAGTATAAAGTGCATTGCTTCATTGAGGTTTTTTACCATTTGGATATCTTTTTTTGGTTTGTCAGGGTATATGTCGTGAAGGATGAGTTCTCTTGTTTCACCAATGGTGACTGTACTTCCTTCTAGTTGGGCTGATCCTGAGAGAAATTCAAATACATTATTATCGAATGGGTTGACTTGTTTACCTCTTATTCTCAATATTCCTTTTATGCTCTGTTCATATGTTGTATTTATGGTGATTTTCATTGCGTGTAATTCTACAATGTTTGCAAATAATTGATGATTCAAGATTATTCCTGAGCGTGGTCTTTTTTTTGTAACAAGGATGAATTGATTTTCCTCGAGATAGGTTAGAATATCTGTATTTTCTTTATTTGCCTGCAGTTTTTTCGGGCGAAGCTTAGGTGTGAATTTAGCCAGTTGTGCAATTATCATTGGCATATTTTTAGAAAGTAGCTTATTATAGTTTAATCCATTATTGAGACAATATTTAATAATCTTGAAAGTGGCTTGAGTTTTTGGATTTTTTATTGGGACGTATCTAATGCCTTCTTTTTTGATATAGAATTCTCTAACAAGTGCTCTTAAGTGAGCATAGACTGGGGACGTAAACGACAAATCACTTGCCTTGCAGGGTGCGTGTTCAATTACTGCTGAAAACACGTCATATTTTGTTGGCATAGTCTGTGGAAACACCCATTCTTTATAAAATTAACTATTTTTATAAAAAAAACATAAAAAAAGTTAATTAATGGGGTTTCTCTAAGTGAGAGTCTCATCAATGTCATGTTTCTGATGCAAATCCGTGCGGGGCTATCATCCTTTTTGTGATCTGAGTGGACCTCACTTTTGGATTCGGCCATACAGTCGTAATTCAAGGGTCTTGATCACATCTTTAATTGTCTGGCAATCGTATTCTCTGAGAAGTCTTTCTTTTTCCATGAGCAAGAATTCTTCATCCAAAAATTTCATGTGATATCACCAAAGGTCATAAGGCTTTGATGATACTTAATGGTATGTCGGATTTTGTATTACTGAACGACTACAATCTCCTTGTTCTTGAGCTTGACCTCTAGCTGCAGTGCTTTCATGATCTCCATCATGGCTTCCATCTTTTTATCTTGGGCTTGGAGCTGTTCTTGGAGGAGTGTTATTTCATTGCCTTTGTTGGCGATTTCTCGCTCCAGTTGTGTCTTGCTGACATCCACATAGAGGTCTTCCTCGCTTATGGTATCCTTCATACCCAAGAGTTCGGTATAGTAGTGGATCATCTCGCTTTTCTTCCAGCCAAAGCGGTATTTCAGCGCAGATTCTGATTTGTACCTGGGCAGCCAGTAGTGGTTCGATGATGTGAGTGGGTCTATCAGGCTCACCACATTGTCTTTTTATTAGATTATAATAAATCGTATCAAATAGATATTATCAACCACCTTGCTTATGGGATAAACAGAACCTATCAAGGTAACTGCTGGAAGAAATTCCAAATCTCATCAGTCGCTGAAATTACGTTTGGGGGATTAGTCAGCCAACTGTGTCCTCCTTCTTCTAACACGCAGAGTTTAACTGGACCGCCCCCTTTATCACAGGCAGTGCATAAGTCGCAATACCCACCTATCATGTTTGATCTTCCGCATTTATTTTCGTTGCAAAAATTCCTATCCTGCCAGAGTGAAAATGTTTCAGGCACGGAAGTGAAGGTATAGTCTTCAGTTAGAGCACATCCGCCCTCACCACCTTCAAATGGAAGACAGGGATCGTCAAGCGTATGAATGTGCATGATAGGAGAAGGTTCAGATGAATCACACTCTTGCGTGTTGTCAGTTCCTGCAACAGATGCTGTCGCAACAAAAAAGTCAGGGATCTCACATGCGAGACGATAGGTCATCATGCCACCATTCGAAAATCCAGCAGCATATACTTTTTCAACGTCGGTCATAGCTTTGATGTCACTAATCACTTTTTGAATATAACCCACATCATCACTTTCGCTTTCAATAGCATGGCCGCAACAAGTGCCTGCATTCCATGTCGCCAGGCGGCCATCCTTGAATCTGCTTGCACCGTTAGGGAATGCAACAATAAATCCTTCCTCATCAGCTTTTGATACCAGATCGTATTCCTCCATCATACGCTGTGCAGAACCTCCACCACCGTGCAACGCAAGAAGCAAAGAGGCAGGTTCGCCTGTATAAGAAGGGGGTACATGAAGCAGGTAGAATCGGACTAATCCATCATGGTAGATCTCGAACCTGTAATCTCCTGGTGTGAGGCTTTCCGGACGGGATAGCAAATGTGCATTGCCAGCATGATTTCCTTCAGACAATTCAGCATTTTTGCATCCAAGCAAAATTACTAGTAATAGAATTGTAATGAACCATAACAATTCCTTCTTCAGTATCATTAATAGAATAATGAATACACCAGTATTTAAATATTGTTACAGAAAAACCCGCCCGCATCATCTCTCTATTAGATACCCTGGGGGTCTATACTCCTTTTGATGACGTGCAGGACTCTTATCCTGCGTTTTTAGGACTTGCTATTTCGAAACATTTAAATATAAGTATCACTAGAATAGCTAGATTGGCTATTTTGGTGTTATTATGGAGTCCTTGTCAAAAAAAGAAGTTGAAATCATCGCAAACCTCGAATTTAGCAAGAAGTATTTTTTTACAAGGGATGATATCAAAGAATTCTTTACCGGCACGCAGCAGATCAATGATTTCATCTTTGGCCTGAAAAATAAAAAAAGGATCATCAAACTAAATAAGAGAAAATATTATCTTATCCCCATAAAAGCCCGAAGCGGAGGCTGGTCAGAGCACCCGTTCATCATAGCTGATGAGCTCTGTGATGGCAAAGACTATCTTATCGGAGGGTGGGCTGCAACAAAGTACTGGAAACTCACAGACCAGATTCCAGCACAAACTGACATCTATACGACAAGAAGGCAAGGAAGAATCAGTATCATGAACTCTCATTTCGTATTCCATAGGACCACAAAAGAAAAAATCAATCGAGGAATCAAAAAAGAAGTAGAAGGACACCCATTCAAGATCCTACCTAAACAAGAGGCAGTAGCATGGTACCAGAAGAGAAGGTAAATAAGGACTTCATCGCAGACCTCGTTGCAAGAACGCACTTCAACCAGGTCTTGCTCTCAAAGGACTACTACCTCACTAAGATACTTTTTGCCATAAGAGATGTTAAAGGAATCTACTTCAAAGGCGGAACTGCACTCAATAAAATATTTCTTGACCATGCAAGGCTCAGTGAAGATATTGATTTCACCCTAAGTGAGAATGTCAGAAAAAAGCAAGAAGAGCTCACAAAAATCCTTAAAAAACAGGCATTCATAACAAAAATAAGTGAGGACAAATCAGTCGACGGATTCATACGCATGGTGAATCATTACAAGAACTTCTCAGGCGAAGAAGACACCATATTCATAGACCTCAACCAAAGAGGAAAACTCCTCACCAAACCAGAAAACCACAGCGTCCCTCACTTCTACCCAGACATCCCACAATTCACAATACAGACCTTATCCCAAGAAGAGATGGTCGCAGAAAAAGTCGCAGCAGCAATAGGAAGAAACCGTCCACGAGACCATTATGATATCTACCAGATAATCAAGCATGACCTGCCAATAAACATGAAACTGGTAGGAAAAAAATGCAAGGATTCTGGCGATGAATTCAGCATAATCAAGATGTTTAACAAGGCCAAAAAACTAAAAAATCGTTGGGAAGAAGACATGATACCACTACTCCCAAAACCAGAATCATTCGAGGAAATCATAAAATTCCTCGCACAACACTTCCATCTCAAAGAAGCGAAAGAAAAACAAAAAGATAACAAATGATATCCATCCTCCGACTGTATATATACAAAACACATCACTAAAGGAGTCCTCCACGATCATCTCATCAGCCCACGCCCGGGCGGGGCTAGATATAGTTGCATGATCTGGGAGGGACCAAAATCCCTTCCAGGGCAACTTTTTTCCCCTATTTAACCAATAGTTGTAATTCCTGAAAATTTTCCAAATAATATGATTATATTTTTAAAATGGCAATAGGGGGTCTGAAATCATATTATAAGTGGATTGTATTATTTCGAATTAAAAACAAAATACATTTAAATACATGATATCATTACCCATATTATGAGTCAACTTATTGAATTAAAAAATATCAGTGTCGAATCAAAGGTTTCATTACTCAAGGAGCTAGGTTATGATTCTGATGGGACTCATGTAGTTGATGAAAATGGGCGAAAAGTGTTGGATAAATACTTGGATCAACCTATTCTTGTTAAGAATATGCTCATACTTCCTGGTAGTACAATAATACTTGATAATAATCCATTGAGTATTGCTTTGTACATGGAGGAGTATGAGGATGTCATCTGAAGATGATATTTCTAAAGGAGTCGCTGAAGGTTTTCTAAATTGGAGTGAAGCCAAAGTAAAAGATTTGGTTAAAAAATTTAAATATCGTAAATTAGCATTTATTAAAGAAGAAGAGACAATTGAAGAAGTAAAGGAAAGTAAAAAAAATTCAGAGTATAAATTATTTATAAAATATGTTGAAGACAAAGATTTAAGAATAATATTTAGGATGGGTTTAAGTTTAAGAAAAATTGAGAAAGATTCTGAGAAAACACTGAATTTGAAAGAAAAAATCAAAAAAAAATATAAGAATCAAGGCTTACATTTTGCATATTTTGTTCAGAATAAGCTTTTTACTAAATATTATGCTTCATTGGTTGAAAGATTTTCTGAGGATACTATAAAAGATGAACTCAATTTTTTTACTAAGGAAACTGACAAATGCATCTCATTTATCTCAAATCAAGATGAATTATCTCAAAAGCTTTTAGAGATAACTACTAAAATAAATGCAAATTCTCCTGAAACATTCATTATTTCAAGTTGGGGTGGGGGAGCAAATAAAATTTGTAAAAAAGTGTTCAATAAAGTTGATGAAGCATTATCTAATAGGTATATTCATACTGATTTTTCAGAAAAAGATAAAATAATGTATATGTTAATTAGAACGAATTAATCTTCGAAAATGCTACTGATTTTGTTTGATTGTAAATAAAATTAATGTAAATTCTATACCTTCTCCGAGACAGTGTGCACATGACGTAGGGTGTTCATTTATTTCTAATGAGTGAACTGATAAATTAAGAATCAGTATTAATGTAACGTTTCTAGAAACAAAAATCGGAAATTTTCCGAAACATTTATAAGTTACCAATAGTTACCACAAGTTACCATGAGCGAAACAATCCAACTGGGTTTAAGAATAGAGAAGGAATTAGTAGATAGAATCGAAGAATTAGCCAAAAATGAAGGTATTGATAGAAATATCTGGATAAAAAGAGCACTGGCAACTTTTGTCCAAGATGAGGAATCTGGTATGGCTGATGAAGCAATTGAAGATTATATCCACCTAAGAATTGATGAAAAAATGCTTTTGGATTTTGCTGATTTTAAAGAAGTTCCTAAAGATATCAAACGAGCAAGAGAAGCTATTCTAAAAAGAATCACGGAGGCTAAGAAAGATGGCAAAAACATACGTAAATAAGAACGGATATAGATGTTTTGCAGATAGTAGAAAGCAAGTGTCAAGATGGGTAGCTGAACAAAAGATAGGTAGACCATTAAAAGACACAGACGTAGTTCATCATGGATATAAGGGAAAAGGATGTAACAATCCTGATAATCTTTGGCTGTTCAAAAATCAGTCTGAACACATAACTAAAGCACATTCGAAGAAGAGAAGTTGGTTTGACTAGATGATTACTGATTTTGATATTCCTGAGGAGAAAAAAGCAGTCTTAAGAGATAGTAGAAATAATATCAAAGTAGTTGCGGGACCAGGAAGCGGAAAAACAACTCTAATAATAGAAAAAATTAAGAGTTTGGTTGATGAAGGAATCAGCCCGAATAAAATCCTGGTTATTACTTATACAAATAAAGCCGCAGATGATTTAGAAAGAAAAATACAACAAAGAATGCCTGACCGAAAAGGTTTTTATATCTCAACCATTCATGGTTTTTGCACAAGATTCATTAGAGAATATTCACAATTTTTTCAGAAATACAGAGATTTCACAGTGCTAGATGAATTAGGTCAATTTTTATTTATTGTAAAAAACATCAATTTGCTGAGAAATGAGAATCTTCCTTATATGAAAAACATCATATTTAGTCTTAAGAATTACTTTGGCAGAATTAAAGATAATTATTCTCTAGATGAAATAAATAAAAAAGACCATCCAATAAAGCAAGCATATTTAGATTATTGTAATCAATTGGAATCTGAGAAAAAATTTGATTTTGGTGACTTAATTAATGTGGTAATTGAAGCCATAAATTCAAATGGAAAACTAAGAGAAATTGTGGACGCAAAGTTTGAATATCTATTTATTGATGAATATCAGGATATAAACCGCACACAGGAAAAACTTATTGGATTATTTCACAATAGGAATAATAAAGTAATGGTCGTTGGTGATGTTAATCAAAGTATTTATGGGTTTAGGGGAGCAGATGTTAGCATATTTCAAAAATTCAATACTTCTTTTAACAAATACCATCAAGTCAAAGAATATCAATTGAAAATAAATTTTCGTTCAACTGAGCAAATTATTAATCTTTCAAATAAATTTCTAAATCTTCAAAATGATAAGCAAATTGTTGGAAACAAAGACAGATCCGTTGGCGAAATTACAAACGAGGGAATAAAATCAAAATTATTTATCTATGAAGACAAAAATCAAGAAGCAACAGAGATTGCAAAATATATTAAAAAACTGCATGATAACAAAAGTATTCAAAAATATTCAGATGTTGCAATTCTTTTTAGAAGCGTAAAGAAGGATGCCAAACGATTTATGGATGAATTGGAAAAAGAAGAGATAAAATATGAGGTTCTTGGCGATGGTAGTTTATTCACACTTGACTATATTGGAGCACTGCTAGAGTGTTATGAAAACTTAGCACAATTAGAAAATATTGAAAACTCATTTCTTAACATCAACATAAAAAGGGACTCTGA
>JAHJDK010000005.1 GCA_018812505.1 Nanobdellota archaeon
ATTTTGATTACTTCAAAAACTTTTGTTTTTGTTTGTTTCAAAATTTTTTCACCTTTTTAAATTTTGATTACTTCAAAAACTTTTGTTTTTGTTTGTTTCATATTCTTCTTATGGTTAGACGTGTTATAAATATTTATCGCAGTTTTTTCAGGCAGGCTTGGTATTTTTCAACTTTTAAGTCGTGTCCTTTGTCGTATCCTTCTATTATGTTTGCTTCTTCAAGGTATTTTTCTGTTAGGTTTGTTACATATTCTATTGTTGGCTCGTATCTCTGGTCTTCTTTATTGTAGGTTTCTGTTTCTTTGTTGCCTTTTTGATATGTGTTTTTTGTTATTTTTCTTTGTGTTATATCAATTCTTATTTCTGTTTGTCCTTTGTTCAGGCCGTATGTTTCGCTGAAGAATAAGTAGTTGCCTTTTTTTGCGATATAGTTTTGTACAGGTATTAATTCTTTGTTTGATATCTTTGAGTTGTCAAAGTCGTATCTTGAGCTACAAGCAGCAGGTATGTTGTTGATGTTTAATGACCTGCATCCTAGCAGTACAAGTATTGTTATTATTAATAATAATAATAATTTCTTCATTGGTGTTCAACCTTGATTATCTCCTGTATGACTTTAACCATTGATAGTATGCATAGTATCATCACTAAGACATCTTCACCATCATAGCTTAGTCCTGTTCCGAAGATTGGCACTCCTCTTTTCAGGTCTACAAGTGCTAGAACGAATATTAGTGCAAATAAGATTAGTAGTACCATTAATCCCATTAAAAGCTTTTTCTTGTAGACTTTTAACATCTTGTTTGTGGTGAATTAGATTGTATTTTTAAAGGTTTACTTGATTGGGTAAAACCTATTTAAACTACTGGATAGTAATTATTTTATGGTTTATGCTTTTTATGATTTTGAAGGAGTTGATTTTGCTGGTAAAACAACTTTGGCAATGCTTTTGGCAGATAGTATTGGTGGCGAATATATCCATTGTCCAATGGTGGAATTAACCGACAAACAAAAAGAATTAATCAATAGCATGTCTCTTGATGATAGATTTAATTTTTATATTAATGAAAATTCTAGAGTGAGTAAACATGTTGAAACTACGCGTTAGTTTAGACCTGTTGTTGTGGATGGATATATTTTCAGGACTGTTGCAACTCACAGCGTTTACATGGATAAAGAGCTTTCAGTTCCTGATGGGATAATACTTCCTGACAAGATAATCTATCTTCATGCTGAAGATGAAGAACTTAAAAGAAGAATTGAAATGAATAAAACAACAAAGTTTACTTCTGTTTATGATAAGATTGGGTTATATAAAAAAACTCATGATGAATATCAGAGATTGTTTAGTGACCTGCCTAATGTGTTGTCAATAGATTCGACAGATACTGTGGTGCAGACAACGTTTAATGTTATAAAGCATGAACTTGGAGTTTAACCGATAGATTTATCAAGTTTTGGAGACTTTTTTATTTTATGAATACTGAGTTTGAAGTAAAGATTCTTGATGTGGATGTTGTTAAGATAAGGTCTAAACTTAATTCTTTAGGTGCTGTTAAGGTTGGAGAAAAAAATATGAGGAGGTATATTTACTTATTTGATTCTGCTAATAAAAATAAGTGGTTAAGACTTAGAGACGAGGGTGGTAAGGTTACTTTAACTATTAAGCACTTTCAGAAGGATGATATTGCAGGCACGAAAGAACTTGAAGTAGGGGTTGGGAGTTTTGAAAAAACTTTTGAAGTCTTGTTTGAAATGGGCCTTAAACCAGAATTGTATCAGGAGAATAAAAGAGAGAGTTACAAGCTTGGAGATGTTGAAGTTGAGATTGACACTTGGCCTAAGATACCTGCTTATCTTGAAGTTGAAGGAAAATCAAAGGAAGATGTTGAAAGGATTGTTAAGCTCTTAGGTTTTGAAATGTCGCAGACAACCTCTTTAGATGGTGAAGGTGTTTATCAGCATTATGGCTTGGATTTGAATGAGTTTAAGGAGCTTAGGTTTTAGTAAATTTTATATACTTATTAATTAATGATTTCTGTGGTGGTATTATGATGAAAAGATTATTTACGGTTTTATTGGTTGTTTTGTTGTTGTTTGTTTCTTGCTCTTCAGATGTTGAGGAAGATGTTGTTGAGGATGGATTAGTTAATGAAACTGTTCAGGACATAGTCCAAGAGTCTGTTGACGGATTGGTTGATGAACCTGTTGAAGAATTGCAGGAACCAGAAACAGTGGTTGTTATACAATCGGAAGAGCCTAATGTGAAAATTGATTATGATAAGTCTGACTTGTTAATCGAGAAGGGTGTTGGAAGTTATGATTTTGATGATAGTACAGTTTTAGACAAAGATTTTGAAGGCTACAAATTTAAGGCTTATGAAGCTCATTATTCTTTCGCCGGAACAAAAGCAGTTGCATCTATATTGTTTGCAAGCAATAAAGCTGTTGATAAATACAATTTGTTGACAACTCTTTTGAAGTCTGAGAAGATTGTTTTTTTGAATCAATCAGAAGTTAGTTTTTTATCTTCAAGTGTTTATTTTAATCCTTACGACAATATTTACATGTGGTTTTCAAAAGATAAACTAGTTTTAATACAATACTCTGTAGGAACTGATTTGTTAGATGAATACTTGGATGATTTTCCTGTGTCTGAGTTGCGAGGTTTGTACTCTCAGGAGTTTACTTTAAATCTTGAGGAGGACAAGGGTGTTACTTTTTATTTTAAAGATGAAGAGTATTACTTTGAGTTGTTAAATGTGGATTCTGCCAATGATGAATTTAAATTAATGGTTAATAATGAGAAAGGTAGCTTTGCAGATGAAGGAACTTTTGTAATAGCAAACCTTTTGATTGAGGTTGATGAAGTTGATTTTAATAAAAATGAGATTAAACTTATTGTCAAAAGAGACGTTTCAGCGAGAACTTCTTTTGACCTCGGATTAAATGAGCTGGTTCGTTTTGAGATGAGTGGCAAGATCCATGATTTAAAAGTGTTGAATGTTAACGAGAATGATTATAGTGTGGATGTTGCTGTTAATGGTCAGACAAAAGAGTTTGAAGTAGGAGACATAAAGAAGCTAAGTGGATTGGAGATTGAACTGCAGGATTTGTTGATAAACACTCTTGGAGACACAAAAGTGACTGCTTCTTTTGAGGTTTGGTCTGTTGATTAATTTTTTTTGAATTCTTCCTCTAATAAATATTGGTTGATATAATCTAGTTTTAAACAAGACAATTTTTCAATGTATTTTTCGAAGTTCTCAAGTATGGGTATTAGGTATTCTGATACTTTTATTTCTAATTCATCATCTGCCCGTTCGAAGAAAGTCCTGACATTTTTATGAGTCATATTAATAGTCTCATCTTTTTGGTATGGTTGTTCTGGAAATCTATGCATGACTGTTATTGTCTCGCCATTCAGTATTTGAGCTCTGATTGTTCCTTGATGTAGCACACCTGTTTTTTGTGAAAGAACAGGTTTTGGGTTTATGTATTCCTGTAATATATAAGATCCTATCGCTGCAACAGGATAATCTCTCAGTTTTTCAGCGTTGACAAAGTACCATTCCAAAGCGTTTTTTTTGGAGTCTTTTTTTGTATATTTAAATCCTTTTGTTGTGGCTTCCATTATTCTCTCTCTGATTTCTGGAAGTTCTCTTTCAAGGTTCTTTTCAGATAGTATCAGCTTATCAACGTCTTTTTTGGTGAGAAATGAATGATCTACACCATGATGTGCGAATAATGGTTTTGTTACTGCCACAATATTTTCTTTGGATAGTGTTTCGGCAAATTCTTTTAGTTGACTATAAGAGCTTAAACCCATTCCCAGATATGTTTGTCTTGGTATTATTTGTTTGCTCATAATTCCTTCTACAAACTGAAGAAACAAGTTAGGAATCCATTTTGGTGTTGTAGTGTTTAAAACGTAATGTGCTTGGACTGAGTTTAGTACAGGAAAAAGTATTTTTTCAGGTTCTCCTTTCCAGAAAAAATTTGTTTTCGGATGTGTTGCAAAGTCGTGACCCCAATTCACCAATAAGCCAACATCTTCAAAAGAGATTGTTTCTGTAACACTACTCCAATCTTTTATATTCCAATGATTAAAAACAATTCCTTCTTTGTTGTACATCAATAATTCGCCGATTCTGAAGTCTATTTCTTTCATTTTTGCAGCTTTGTTAAATAGTTGTATCTCTTTTTTGAATAAACCGTTTTTATTATTTTTTAAGGATTCATAGTAATTCTTTAACTTTTCAGTCCAACCCAAATTTGCAACTCCTTCTGGTAGTGAGTTTAAAAAATTGTTTACAGAATCTGGAAGTATAAAAGGCATGTTTGGAGTGTTTGAAAATATGTACAAGATTGGTTTATCATCTTGTCGAATATCTGTTAATTTGTCCATAAATCTGTAAATCCTTTCTAGTCTTGGATGATAACCTGCTTTTTCAGAGAAACTAACTGCGTCGCTTAAGCCATGTATGTCTATTATTCTGAAAGAGTCATCTTCAGTGAGTATTAAATCAATTCCATAGTAATTCTTTGAAGTCATTAATTATGGGAATTTATCCAGAAATATAAATGTTTATAAGAAAATGTTCTGGTGAAGTTTTTGATTGAAAAAAATGCGAGGGATGGGACTTTCACCAGCGACGGTCATTTCCGTCGACACCATTGTGCTCCCTTTCGGTCGCGACGACTTTGTCGTCAGGTGTGATTTCGATTCTTGACAACAATATTTTTTTGTGGGACTTCGACAAAGTCGAATGTCGCACTTCGTTGTCAACGGGCGAAACCGTTGTTTTGAACCCACGGACCCACTAAGGGACAGGATTTCTAACGATAAAGTTACACACGCTCAATACGTGCATGTCCTTTTTATGGGCTTAAGTCCTGCGCATTTGACCAGACTCTGCATTGAGGAAGACCAATTTTTTTGTGTCTTGACCCTCGCAAAATTGCCCTCGCATTTAATATTTAGAAAAGGGTTTGATTGTTTTTAAAAATCTTTCTCTTTCTTTTTCACTTGTTTAAGATCGTAATCTGTTTACACTTCTTTAAATCTTGAAGTTTTTCTTCTTTTTGGTGATTTTTTATGGGAATGTTGACTGAAAAGAAGAGAAAATGGATTATTAAACAGTTTAGAAGTGGCAGAAGTGCCACTTCTA
>JAHJDK010000109.1 GCA_018812505.1 Nanobdellota archaeon
CTCTCCTTCACCTGCAATCACTAACACACGTGTTCCTAAACGTTTTGTTTCTATTATTAATTCGTGAATCTCATCAGATGATAAAGGTTTTTTTGTGGAGTTTCCTCTGGAATCATTACAGCATTTTGAACACTTATAGTTGCAATTGTATGGTAGATTTAGCATTAAATATTCTAGGTTGCGTAATCCTCCGTCTAATTCCAAATGTCGAGCTGAACCAACAAGTAATTTATCCATTTTAATTTAATAGTGATTACAAGCAGTATTATAAATAATTGTAGTATCTGACTACTACCACAATATTTATATATTAAAAGAATATTCTCAGATTATGGATAATAAAATCCTTAAAGAAATTGGTTTAACCGAGACAGAAATAAAAATATACATTTCATTATTAACTCTGGGAGCGACTTCTGCTGGAAAAATTGTTGAAGATACAGGAATTTATCGAAAAAATCTTTATGACGCTTTAAACAAACTTATTGAAAAAGGTCTTGTTACTTATGTTATTGAAAATAAGATGAAGATATTTCAAGCAAAAAACCCAGAAAATTTAGAAAAATACCTTGATGAAAAAAAGACAAAGATTGAAGAGCAAAAACAAGAAATTAAAAAAACAATTTCTGAAATGAATTCTCTTTTTAACAAAGCTCCTGCTGAAATAGAATCTGAAATTTACAGAGGTAATGAAGGGATAAAAACAATTTTAAAGGAATGTCTAGATTATAAAGAAGTTTTATTTATTGGTGCAACTGGTGACGTTGAAAATAGGCTGCCTTATTTTTGGCCTCAATATAACAAAAAGAGAGAGAAGCTTGAATGCAAGTGGAAACTCTTGCTTGTTCATGAATCAAAACAAAAGTCCATTACTAAATCTAAGTATTATGAATATAAAGTTCTTCCAAAAATATTAAGTGGTTTAAACGTAATTTATATTTATGGAGATTACATGGCTAATGTGTTGTGGCTTGAAAAACCTGTTGCGTTTGTAATAAAACACAAATCATTAGCAAACAATTATAGAAAATACTTTAACTTTCTTTGGAAAACTATAAAATAAGATATTTTAATGAAAAATACAACCTAGACTTTTCAATGTTAAAACCCATAATTTTTATTGTATTGTTCTACAGTCATTCTTAGATTAATTCTGGCATTTATTGGTATTTCTTCAGGTGGTTTATAATCAAGTATTCTTAGTTTGTCTTCATCAAGATTGATTGCTATTCTAAATGAATCTTCCATTAAACCTTGTTTTTTTTGCAGGCTGTAATCTCCGAAGAAAGCTATCTTGCCGTTTTCAGGATTATAATGAAAGTTCACACCAGCACATGGATAGTTATTCCAAAAACCTGCATTTCCGCCAACACTTTCAACCAATACAACTTGGTGCAGTCCATCCTCTTCCTCTGTTGAAATCATTAATTCAAGATTTTCAAGCACAATATTTGTCATAATAAGAAGGGAAATGAAAATAATTTAAAAATGTATAGAAAAACGCTCAACAATTAGAAATTGTTGGCGCATAAAGAATAAATTCTTTATTGAATTAGTACCCATCTAAAGGTACTTTACTTCCATTCAATTCTGGATTTTCAAAATGCTTTTTAGCTTCTTTTTTCAGCACTTCAACTTTGTCAAGTTTTTCCCATGTGAAGTCAGGGTCGTTCCTGCCAAAATGACCATAAGCAGCTGTTTTCCTGTAAATTGGCCTTTTAAGCTTTAAATGACTTATAATATCTGCTGGTTTCAATGGAAAATGCTTTACAACTAGTTTGCTTATTTCTTCTTCAGGTATTCTGTTTGTTCCAAAGGTGTGAGTTAAAATTGAAACTGGCTTGGCAACTCCTATAGCGTATGCTAGTTGTACTTCACACTTGTCTGCGAGTCCTGCAGCGACTATGTTTTTGGCAATGTACCTTGCAGCGTAGGATGCTGACCTGTCGACTTTTGAAGGATCCTTTCCAGAGAATGCTCCTCCTCCATGGCTTCCATGACCGCCGTAAGTATCAACTATGATTTTTCTACCTGTTACTCCTGCATCTGCAACTGGTCCTCCAAAGATGAATGCGCCTGTAGCGTTTATGTGATACTTTGTTTTTTTATCAATCCATTTATTACAGACTGGTTTGATAACATATTTTAAAATGTCTTTTTCAATTCTTTTATGACTCACTTTTGGTGAGTGTTGAGTTGCGATAACAACTGTATCAACTCTCTTTGGGATTCCATCATAGTACTCCACTGTTACTTGGCTTTTTGTGTCAGGTCTTAAATATTTTAATTTTCCTGATTTTCTGATTACCTCTAATTTCTTGGTTAATTTGTGAGCTAACACTATTGGCAAAGGCATAATCTCAGGAGTTTCATTGGTTGCGAATCCAAACATTATTCCTTGGTCGCCTGCTCCTTGTTCTTTATGTAAACCTTTTCCTACTGTTACTCCTTGTGAAATATCAGGACTTTGCTCTGAGATTGCATTCAAAACTCCGCAACCATCACAGTCAAATCCGTATTCAGGATCGTCATAGCCTATTTCTCTGATGGTGTCCCTAACCACTTTTTGAACATCAATATATGTTTTTGTTGTTAGTTCTCCAGCGACAACTACAAATCCTGTTTTTGTCAGAGTTTCAATTGCAACTCTTGAATCAGGATCATCTTTTAATGCAGCATCCAGTATTGCATCGCTTATCTGATCGCACATCTTGTCAGGGTGGCCTGCACCAACACTTTCACTTGTGAATAAATATTTTCCTTTTTTCATTTATAATCCCTCCAAAACAATAATTATCAACTAAAATAATATTTTATTATATAAATTCTCCTGACAAAAATATTCTTATAGGAATAAA
>JAHJDK010000110.1 GCA_018812505.1 Nanobdellota archaeon
AGTCTTTTTTGTATCAAAATATAATTTTAGAATTGCTTTTATATCTTTAATCTCATACTTCTTTGGATTTGTAGGTATTGTCGTGACAAATCCTTTGTGTTGTAGTTCAGATAAAACTTGATATATACGACCTTTCGGAACATGAGTATTTTTGTATATCAACTTTGCATCTGCAGTTTGTATTCTGGCCAAATAGATAATTATCTCCTTTTCGTAAGAAGTTAATTTAAGCTTGTCTATGAATTCAAACAGTTGCATAAACTTTTATAAGTTGTTTCACATATATAAAAGTTTCTATGACTTCACTACATAATGACAACTGCATTTACTCACGGAAGGTATCAACCAGTCCATAATGGACATTTTGGTGTTTTTATGACAATGCTAAAAGATTATGAAAATATAATCGTAGGAATTGCAAACCCATTAAGGGAAATTCCAGAAAGAATAAACACATTAGAACCAAAATTGAGAGACAGCATATATAAAGCAAGAGCACCAGAAAACAATCCCTACAACTACGTTATAAGACAAGAGATGATATTAACATCATTAGAAAAAGCAGGAGTTGACATGAATAGAGTCAGAGTTATACCTCACTTTGGACATTATGAACGAGATGACTGGAGAGAATTCATGCCATCAAAAGAAAACACTGAAATAGTCTTACCTGCAAAAGACACACACCATTACTCAAAATTAGAAGTATACAAACAAGAAGGTTGGAAAGTAAGAATATTACCACAAATATCAGGAATATCAGGCAAAATATTCGACGCAGCATGGCCAAACGAAAATTGGCGAGAACTAGTGCCAAAAGGAGTTGATGAAATATTAGAACAATATATTCTTTAAATAGTGTTTCTAAAAGTAATTATTTATAAAAAAATTAGATGTCAATCGACTTCTCCATTTCACAAATAAGCCAATAGACATACCAATTTATAGTCTCATCAACAAGCAATTTTAATCTCTTGTTTTTGATTTCAGGCAAAACAAGTTTTTTTAATGTTGTGAAACGCTCAACAACAGTTTTCTCAGTCCATTTGCCAATGATAGCAGGAGTTTTAATACCTAAGTGCGCATCTTCTTTTTTATCAATTACATCATCAATCATCTGAGTTAGAAAAGCAACTTCTAAAATCAACTTTCTATTTTTTTCATCCCCTTTAATTGCCCAGTTGAGTAAATCAGTTGCAACTTCACAACCACCACTTCTAAAACAAATACCTTCAGAATCTTCTTCTCCATTCATATTTCTCTCTTCCATCTCAGCCCATTCAAGAAATGGATTTAAGTCTACACCCATAGAAATGAGTTTTGTGCTTATCTGCCTGAGAACATTTTCATTCCCAATCAACTTCTTTTTATCATAAATAATCTCTTTAAGTTTTTGTTTCTTATTTTTTTTTATACTGTGATCAACAACTTCATCAACAATAGTATTAAAAGCAGAAGCAAAAATGATTCTTTTTCTGTTTCTAAAAGGAACTAACTTTATCATAAACTGATAAAAAGGAGCCCATGCAGGAAAAATATTTGCAATATTGATTAACTGAACCAAATGAGAACCTGCAGCATACAAGCCACAAGTACCTTTTTTATACTTATCATAAAAATTTTTGTTAACTTTTCCAACACTTTCAACAAGTTGCCAATCAGAATTAACTATTGAGGATATCTTTTTTACCACTAAAGCATTTCTTTTTCCGATAAAATTCTTATCCATATAACAAGTTTAAGAAAGAACATTATTAAAATGTTTTCAAATAGAAAGTTCTTAGTCAAACTATTGTTTTAAGGTTTTAAGAGGTTAACTTAATTCTTTAAATTTTTTCACATCACCAATTGACATGTTCGGATGAAGAGCTTTTGAAAGTGTTCTGTAACTTTTATACTACTAAAAAATTATCAACAAACTTATAAACAATGATTAATTATTGACAATAAAGGTGATAAATTATGGCATCAACTCCGAAAGGACCACAAAAAGTAAGAGCAGATTATAATATTGATAAACAAACATACGACGATTTTGTTAGACTGTGCAGCAAGAAAGGATTTGCACCTACAGTTATAATTGAAAGATTAATGAGAAAATATATTGAACAAGGTGGACAGATATAATTGAAATTTATTCTAAGAATAGAATAGCCCCACCCACAAAATCTTTTGTAATTTTAAAAATAAGAATAACCCATTCGGATTCACAATCAAGTTTTAGAATGTAAAATATTAGTGTTTATATAATTTCCAAGTTCCTTCAGATATAACTTTTATTTTTCCATTTTCTACAACTACTGCAGAATTATCGTCTAAGGCATACAAGTCCCCTTTAATATTAGCCATTGCTTCTTTTAAATACTCATCCTTAAAATCAGTATGTTTTTCTGAATTATAATGAGGCCTTATATTAAAATCTACAAATCCTAAACCATAAGGTGGTTCTTTAGATTCTTTTCCAAATAAAAACTTTGAAGTTGAATATAATTTTTTACTAGCAACCATACTGCCAGCACTAATTCCCACATAAACTCTATCTTTTAATAATTCGGAAAATTCATCTATTAAACCCGATTTAACAATATGATTCATAAGTTGTTCAGAATTTCCCCCTCCTACAACTATAACATTTGCTTTTTTTAATCTTGGTAACCAAACACTTTTATCAACTGCAGCAATATCTGCAATATATAAAGTTCCTAATTTTTGACATTCAACATAATTATCAACAAGCCATTTTTTATCGCCATCAGTGAAATTTGCAGCAGTTGGTATAAATGCAGTTATTATCTCTCCTTTAACCCAATTTCTCAAGACTTTCTCCATAGATTTATTACAAATGCCATGAGAAGTTAATAATAGTTTCATAATAATCAT
>JAHJDK010000111.1 GCA_018812505.1 Nanobdellota archaeon
ATCATGAATGCTCCTTTTGGCAGTGATTCTCCTGTGTTTGCTTCTTTGGTCACTTGTTCTGGTTTGACATAGAACACTGCTAAAGTTGACAATCCTTCTTTCCAGCCTCTGCTGTAATCTGCTGTGAAGTCGCAAGCTTCCTGTAAGGTTGTTTTAGGTATTTCTTTACCTTCAGCTTTTACAACTACAAAAGGTGATCCTGCCATGTCTGTGTGCAGCACTAAATCTTCTTTGTCAGTATGTTTTTTTATAACTATCTCGTTTGTTGTAGCATCTCTGCCAGCTATTATTAAGAATCCGTCACTTGACACAAACCACCGGAACTTTTCATACCATTCTTTTTTCTTTATTTTTCTGATTATCGGCTTTTCAGGAACCACTTCTTTTGATTCTGTAATTTTTAGTTTTTCTTTGGTTTTAAGCAGCGCTTTCATTGCACCTTTTAGTTTCTTCTTTGCTTTTTTAGACTTCTCAAAATAATCTGATGCGTTTTGTTCTACTGTTTTCCTGAAGTCTAGTGTTATTCTCATATGATTCTAACAAGAGATGGTTGTTTTTATGTTTTTCTGAAAAAAGAAGTTAATTCTAGCAGTTAGGCACTTCAGTTAGGTCTATTGCGTAATCCTCACAGATACTATATGTGTTTTTCTCCATTGATATGCGTGGCACTAATTGGTCTGTCATCTTACAGAAAGCTGATGGTTTAAGCATATTTTCAGGCAGATCACTGCATTCAGGGGCTTCTTTGACTATGCCTGCAGTCCAGCTCATAATCATGGCTCCTATGGCTACAGCAAACGCTATTAATAGAATTGTAGCGATTATAGGAGAAAGACCTCTTTTATTCATATTAGTTTCTAATGATTAATTAATATTTAAAGCTTTTGGAAATATTTTTACTTTAGAATCTTTATTATGCCATGATTTGCATTAACTTCTATCATGTTTCCGTCTTTCAGCACTCTTGTGGCTATTTTTGTCCCTACGACGCATGGTTTTCCTAGCTCTCTAGCAACTATTGCTGCGTGGCAGGTTATCCCTCCTTCGTCTGTTACTATAGCTGCTGCTTTCTTCATTAATGGAAGGAATTCAGGACTTGTCATTGTTGTGACTAGAATATCTCCTGTTTTTAGTTTGTTTGATTTTCTTGGGTCAATGATTATCTTAACTATTCCTCTGATTTTACCGCCTTCTGCTCTTCTTCCTTCAAACTCACTTATTTTATTGCTACCTTTTTTTTTGAATATATTATGGAATTGTTTGTCATATTCCTTTCCAGTTGATATGATTATTTTCTGTTCTGAGACTGTAAGCACACATTTCTCTTTTCTGTCTGATAACTTTTTTTCGTCGAACGCTCCTTTTAGAATTGATTCATATTCTTGTGGAGTTGAGTAGTATAATGATTTAATGTTTATTCCTGTTCTTTTTGAGAGTTCCTTCAAGAAATCGTTTAGGTGTTGGTGTGCTTCCATAGATATTGCTTTTCTATCATCTTGGAATGTTGTAAAATCTGACACTAGTTTAATGATTTTTTTATGTTTATCATCTATTTTCAATGTTTTTAGGTTTAATTCTTTTTCTTTTTTGATATTGTCACAACGTTTATTTATAGCATCTGTTGCTTTTTTTGGGTCGAAGTTTTTTTCAATAATATTTTTGATTTGTTTGATAAAATATGTTTTGTCGCAGTATTTTACTGTTAAGTAATTGTTTTGCAGCCAAAAATATTTTTGGGTGTGAATAGATAGTTTTCTCTCAAAGTCTGGGAATTTTTTCAGATTTGTGGTTATTTCTTCGACAGTTTTCGAGAACAACTTTCTTAATTTTTTCCTCCTCGTTATTTGTTGACATAACTTTAGCATTTCTTCTTCTTCTATTGTTGAGAATGATTTTTTTGTTGGCGCTGTTATTATTGCAATTGTTTTTCCATCTATAACTCCTTTGAGAAGGTAATCTGCTCCTGCAGATATGCATTCAGCTACTTGTCCAAATCCCCACCAGTCAAGAAATGTTTTGTAGAATTTCTTTTGTTTCTTTATTAGTTCTTGATTTGTTGTTTTTTGCAGCTCTTGATTTGATTTGAATTCTTGCTTTAGTTTTGAAGTTAATATGTTCCATTCATTTTCTTTTGTTTTTAAGTGTTCTTTGTTTAGCAGATTATTGATTATGTTTATTCCTGATTGAGTCATGGTTTTGGTTTTGAATACAAATTTTACAACATCATTTTTGAAGAATCCGTGAATGGTTCCCCATCCATGGTTGAATTGTTTTATTTGTGGTAGAACTACTGCTTCTGCAGCTATGAATACTAGGTGTAGGTTTGATGGTCTTTCCCAGATTATTAGTTCGTCGCTGATTTTGTTATTATCAATTCTTTGAACGTCAAAATATTTTTGATATTTTGTTATCTTGTTTTTTTTGTTTTTCAGTTCTTTCTTTTTTATTTTCGAAATTTTTTCTAGTTCTTGTTTGCTGATTATCTTATTTGTTAGTAGCACTCTTACTTTTTTGAACTTGTCTGCAATCCTTATCGTGCTTGTGAGATAATAATATGTTTTATTTCCTTTTTTTTGCTTTTCTATAAATGACATTAATTAAAATAGTGTGGTCACATATAAAAAGCTTGTGCAAATAGTTGTGGTCACAGAATTCTTTTGAGTTAACTATTTTATACAGTCTTCTCGCCAGCAGCATCCAAACTGGTCACATTCTAATATTCCTGTTAAGAAGCAAGGATTATTTTTTTCTGCTCTCTGAATATCTCTTATCAAGTCTGCTTTCTTCTTTTTTCCGACTGTCACATTCAAATCTTTTGCTTTTTTTCTTATGTCTTTTATAATCATTTTTTTCCCACCTTTTTTTTTATAGCTATAAATAATTTATTAACTCAACTTTTTGTGAAGCAGTTAAAACATTAGTTCCAAGGATCTTCGTCCGAATCTTCATCATCGTCATCCCAAAAATGCATGTTTATTCCTCCGTTGATTTGACTTGTTTTTTTGTTTATATCTCTCTATAATATATAGGTTGTGTTTGTTTTTATGATTTTTGAAATTATTTTTTTAAGAATTAGTATTAGGTGTTAACTTCGGGATTTATAAATTTTTTCAAATCACAGCTCTAAATCGTAACATTTATTAATGTTAAATTTATTTTTTAGTTTTAAATGAGGTGATTTATATGTGGGGTTGGATTGTAGGTGCTGTTGTTTTGTATTTTTTTCTAGGAATTAGGATTGTTACAGAGTATGAACGTGGAGTAAGATTTACGTTTGGAAAATTTTCGGACATAATGAATCCTGGTTTAAGGATTGTATTGCCTTTTATTCAGGCTTGGCAGAAGATTGATATGCGTGTCAAGGCTGTTGATGTGCCTGATCAAGATTGTATGACTAAAGATAATATTTCTGTAAATGTTAATGCAGTCATTTATTACAAGGTTATGGATGCCCAAAGGGCTATTATCAATGTTGAGCATTTCAACTATGCAGTAAGTCAGCTTGCTCAGACTACTATGAGAAATATTGTTGGTGCAGTTGAGCTTGATGAATTATTGAGCAATAGAGATCAAGTTTCTGAAAAGATACAATTAATAGTTGACAAAGCTTCAGATCCTTGGGGTATAAAAGTTGAAGCTGTCGAGTTAAAAGATGTTGTTTTACCTTCTGATATGAAGAGAGTTATGGGTAAACAGGCTGAAGCTGAGAGAGAGAAGAGAGCTGTTATAATAAAAGCTGAAGGAGAAGTTATCGCTGCCACAAACCTGTCTAAAGCTGCTGCGATGCTCTCAAAGTATGACGGTGCTCTTCATTTGAGAACTTTGCAAACAATCAATGATCTATCATCAGACCAGAGCAACACAGTTATTTTCGCTGTTCCTTTAGAAGTTTTGAGAGCTCTTGATGGTTTTAATAAGAAGAAGTTATAATTTTTTTTAATTTTTTGTCCAAACAATTGAATTTAGAACTTTAATTGTGGCTATATAGGGTTGAGTTAAAAATATAACTATAGTAATTTCTTTGATTAAAATATAATTAATTAAAGTTTGTAGAATAATATTATACAGTCTCTCAGATTTCTAATTAAAGGCATATTCAAAGCTTTTTCTGGAGAAACCCATTTATAGTTGTTATGTTCATCATGGTTAATGGTGACTTTCTGTTTTTGATTTAATTTAGTGTGAAAAATATGATAAATAAAATCATATTTAGGATACTTAACATATATTTTTTCGAAATAAAAAATTTGTGAAGATGGAATTTTAAAACCAGCTTCTTCTTGAATTTCTCTGATTATTGCTTTTAATGTTTGTTCTCCTTTGTTGACTTTTCCAGCAGGGACTCCCCAAGTATTGCCTTCAGGCTTATGACCTTGTCTGTGAAGCAAAAGGATTTTACCATCATAATTTATAAAACAACTGACTACATCAAATTTTGAATTAAAGTTTAATGGTTTTTCTTTGTAAATCATATGTTATCAAGAGTCTTTAATTATAAAAAGCTATCGTTGGATTGTCTTTTTTTGGTCTGTGGTGTTTTTTGACTTTAGATATTTAGAAATATTATTTTCTTCGAGAATTATTTTTAATGTTTTAATGCGTCGCTTATAGTTGTATGGTATAGTTTTGGAACTACATTGAATTCTCTGTTTTCATAGTTAAGGCAGAAGTCTATATCTCTTTGTATTTTATCTCCAAAAACAGTTCTCATATACTCAGCAGTTACTCCTTTTTGTATTTTTTCTCTGACTTCATCAATGTTTGTTTTTTCGCCTTTAATTGTTGATTTAAGAAATTCTGCAAATAATAAATCTTCAGGAGCTAATCTTTCTTTTTCATAAATACCTATTATTGTTGTTTTTTTTGGTTGTGTTCTTATAATATCAAATACTTTTTCCTTCTCCAGTTTCTCTTCTGCCTCATCTATATGTTCTATAGAAATTGTCTTGTCTTTTGC
>JAHJDK010000112.1 GCA_018812505.1 Nanobdellota archaeon
GGTGAACCGACCACACACCCCAAAATAATTGAAATTATTGAATTGGCAAGAAAAAAGAAGATTAGATACATAATGCTCAACACAAACGGGCTACGTGCAGGTGAAGATGAAGATTTTGTGAAAAAACTTAGCAAATTCAAAGGCCGATTTGAGATATACCTGCAATTTGATGGCTTATCTCAGCAATCATACACTAAACTCAGAGGAAAGGATTTGGCTAAGATCAAACTAAAAGCCATCAATAATCTGACTAAATATAAAATTCCAATAACACTAGTCTCAACAATCAAAAAGGAATTAATGATCATGAAGTTGGTGAAATTCTTAAGTTTGGATTAAAAACAGACGCAATACGAGGCATAAACTATCAACCTATTGCATTTTTCGGTAGATATGGAAAACAGAAACACATAAAGGATAGAATTACATTAACAGGAATAATCAAAAGACTTGAAAGTCAAGCTCCAAAATTAATAAGAAAAGGCGATATTGTCCCCCTCCCCTGTGATGTTGAACGGGTAGGTGTAACATTTCTAGCACGAGATAATAAAAACAAATTTGTGCCAATAACTCGCAACAAAAATATCCCAAGCTATCTCCCATTAATTGAAAACACCTTTGCTTTTGATTCAGATAGAATTCTAAAAAAGCTGCCGAATTTAGCTAAAGAGGGCTGTAATTGCATGAATTTTATCAAAGACATCAGACCAATTATCCCTCTCAAATTTGCGCTCAAGTCTTCTGCGGAGAGGCTCGAATATATAAATAAAGACACATTTAGAATTTCCATCACCTCATTTATTGATGTATATAACTTTGATATCAAATCAATGCAAAAAGAATGTGTGCATATACTAACACCTGACTTGAAACGTATACCGTTTTCAGCATATAATATGCTTTATAGAAAATGTTACTAATACTTGCAAACGTGATTATCGGATTGTGTCTCTTGGTTCTATTTACATCAATAATGATTAATTTTAGCGAAGTCAATAGAACAAGAACCAAAAAAGAAAAAAAGAGTATTGTTGAGACTGGAACCATGACCTTTTTTTTTTATTTGCTACTATATACTTTTACGGTTTCGAATAGGAGAACTGATTATCGAGGACAGACAACGTATCTTTCTCGTACTAATTGGGCTCATCTTCATTTGTGTAGGTACTTATATGAATGTAATGGGAAGATTCAGATTAGGTAGTAATTGGGCAAATCAAGTCAAGATATACAAGAATCAAACCCTTGTGACTCATGGTCCATATGGATTTGTAAGGCACCCATTATATGCATCACTCATACTGATGTTCTATGGTGGTTGTTTAGTATATCCTAATTACCTTGCATTTCTCGCAAATACACTTATTTTCATTCCATTTATGTACTATAGAGCAAAACAAGAAGAGATTTTATTATCTAAGACGTTTAAAGAGTATAAAAAATATCAGAAGGAGGTTGGAATGTTATTTCCAAAAATAAAATGAAAGTTTCAAAGAATGCATTCAGGTTCTGTAGATTCGGCATCACGATATTAATCTGGGCAGGTTTTTTATTGAGGAATAAAGAGTTGATTCTCGTTTCATTTCTAATTCTTCTATTATCTGCAATCCTAACAATAAAAAGAGCGCCTTTAATTGTTCTTTATTCAGTCACCCTTGATAAACTGGTAAAATCAAAGAGAGTAGACTTGGATGTTAAGGGTATGAGATTTGCTCATACACTAGGAAGCATTTTTAGCGGCGTGTGCGTTCTCCTACTATATCTTGGCCTTAAGGCATGGGGTTTGGTCTTGGTCCTTGCAATATTGAAAACTATTAGTGCATTTGGTTTTTGTCCTGGTGAAAAGATATATTCCTGTATGAAGAACGGGTGTTGTAGCATTACTAAAAAATGATTGATTTACATACTCATCCTGAAAATTGGGGAATTAAACCAGTGTTATTTAGTTTTGGTAAATTTGAAGTTAGCTCTTACTCGTTTTTTGTATTATTAGGCTTATGCGTTGGACTAGTGGTGTACTACCTTTTAGCAAAAAGGAATAGGAAAGTCAGTGAAAAATCATTCTATATCCTGATTACAGGATTAGGCGGGGGTGTTTTGGGTGCAAAGATTCCCATCTGGATCATTAATTTTCCATTGATAATTCAAAGCTATCCTGACATTACACCAATTCTATCTGGAAGAACCATAACCGGAGGATTAATAGGTGGAACTCTGGCTGTTATGTACATAAAAAAGAAGCTTAAAATCAAGGAAAAAAAGGGAAATTTATTTGCTCCTGCAATTGCATTAGGTGTTGCGATTGGAAGAATAGGCTGCTTTCTTCAAGGGTGCTGTTATGGTATTCAGACTAACTTACCCTGGGGTGTTGATTTTGGAGATGGAATCTTGAGGCATCCGACACAGCTTTATGAATCTGTATTCATGCTTGGAATGTTCTTTGTTCTATTATATAAAAGCCAAAAAACCAAGAAAGGAGGATACCTGTATTATATCCTTATGAACAGTTATTTTATCTTCAGATTCTTTGAAGAGTTCATAAAAGAAAATCCAAGATACTTGGACCTCACTTTGTTTCATTATATCTCCCTTGCTGCTTTGCTTTTTATTAACGGAAAGTATTTATACGAAAAGGGATATATTAAGAAAAAATGGATAATCAACCAATGGATACGAATAAAAAAGTAGTAGACTTTATAATTGGCTTCTTTGGAAACCTAGGTGTTCTTATTGTGTATAGTATTTTTATTGCATTATTTATCAATCTAATGCAATTTATCCCTTTATCTATAGGACCTGCAGTAGGTTATACTTTGTTGGCGCTCGCACCAATTATACTGATTGTGGGAGATATACTTCTAATTAGATACTTCTTTAAAAGACGAAGATACATTGCAATCGGAGGCGTATCATTAATATTGGCAATCCTGCTCGCATCAGGTGCTTGTTTTGCAATATTTTTGGGATGATGTAAAGATCCTGACAGAATTACTAGGAATTAGTCAGACATCCTATTGAATTGAATACTCCACACGAAGTATTATGATTAAAATAACATTTTAAATAATCCCAAACCACATAGCAATCAACATCCCAATCCCAAGACATAAAATTATCAGGCCAGCAATGAGATGAAGTGCTTTTAGTTTTTTCTGTCTTAACTCTTCTGCTTTTTCAGTTGTTGTTATTCCAAAATACACTGCGAAAGTGATAAGGATCATGGGCAACACAAAGATAATGTTATACAATACCAACAGAGTCAGAGCATAGTTCTTAGTTGCAACTTTTGATAATAAACCCAGTATGACAATATATGGACCAGATGTACAAGGAAGCAGGAAAAGGCTGACCACAAAACCAATAAAGAATGCTCCTGGAATAGATGTAACTCCTTTAATTAATTTCTTCAGATTCGGTCTCCATTTCAATGGAACTTCCATAACAAACCATTTGCCATACCACAAATAATCCTTCAAATTGAATAAACCCAAAACAATTGCCAAGACAGCCATAACTAAATAGAATTTATGAGTAAGACCTGTTGCCTGAATAGCACTGTAAAGACCTATCCCCATAAGAAAATATGATATAAATATGGAAATGCTAAACGCAAGTCCAGAAAAGAGGGCTCGTTTCTTTCTATGCGATGCAAGTATGGTTGTGAGTAAAATGATAAGCACAGCAAATGCACACGGATTGATGGCATCAACTGCTGCAGCAGAAATCACTGCAGGTATTGTAAGGGTCTGTGCAAGGTTTTCCTCAGATAACAGATCTGAATCTTTTAACCTATCTAGTGGATCTTCACACTGAACAGATATGCAACTTTCAACTTCCAGAACAATAGAGTCGCTAATTGTTTTGCTGTAACCCACAATCACTTTATCTCCGATAAAAACAGTAGGTACTGCTTCAACCTCATGACTATACGCTGCAGCAAGATTTTGGAATAATGCTATGCTTTCTTGATCCTGGTAAACTTCATGCTTATGCACAACTAGAGAAGGATATTGGTCTTGAATATCTTGCAAGAAAAGATCTAATGCTGCACAATGTTGGCAGCCTTGACCATAGAACATATGGAGATGAACGTTATAACCATTTGTTTCTTGCGGTAGTGCATCTTGTGCTGATGCTAAAGCCATAACCAAACAACAAATCAATAGAATATTTGTAATATTGTATATGCTTCGCATGTCTAATCACCGTCTTTTCTTAGTCAATATTAATATTTATTTATAAACATTATTGAAAAAAAATAA
>JAHJDK010000113.1 GCA_018812505.1 Nanobdellota archaeon
CGTTTCTGTTTCTCTGTATTCCTATCCCTGACAGTAACAGTTCCTTTTTCCAATGAATCAAAATCAACTGTTATCGCGAAAGGTATTCCTTCTTCAGCAGCTCTTAAATATCTTTTACCTATTGAAGCTGTTTCATCATATTTACAGCTAAAATTAACCCTAAGACTGTCATAAACCTTTTTAGCAAGGTTAACTAACTCTGGCTTTCTAAGCAAAGGAAATACAGCTATTTTGATAGGTGCTATACTTATAGGTAGTTTCAAAACAGACTTGCCTTCATCTTCATTCTTTTTGTCATAAAACAAATCTAACAATGCAAAAACCGATCTTCCAACACCAAAAGCAATCTCTAAAATGTGAGGTATTTTCTTCTTGTTATCTAAATCTAATACTTTCATATTATAACCAGAGAACTTTCCGTGCTGTTTTAAATCATAATCAGTTCTGTCATGAACACCACAAACCTCTGTCCAGCCAAAACTATTCAAATTAACTTCTACATCCCAAGCATCATCTGCATAAAAAGCTTTCTCAGTAGGACTATGTTGGGTAAAACGAATCTTACTAGGAGGTATTCCTATTTTTAAAAAAGTTTGATAAGCTAAAAACAAAGTGTAAGCATATGCCTTGTTTTTCAGGAACTTCTTCTCAACAGCCTCTTTTAAAGTTATATTCACAGGTTCTTTCCCTTTCTCACAATTCTTCCAACTCAAAAGAGGAATTTTTTTGCTTTTAAATTTATTAAAACCTTCAAAATCATTCTTTTGATCTTCAAAAATGAAAAGCTGAGCTTCTGCCTGAGTAAACTCTCTAGTTCTCAACAAGTGTTGTCTGGGACTAATCTCATTCCTGTAAGCATTACCAATCTGAAACAACCCAAAAGGAAGTTTCTTCCTAAAAAAATCGTAATAACGCAAAAATTGTAGATAAGTTGTGGTGGCAGTTTCAGGTCTGTTATAAGCTTCAATGTCTAAGCCTACCTGAGTTTTCATCATTAAATCATGATTCTTAACAACTGAGCCAAATTTTGACTTACAATTAGGACATTCAACAACATTTTTTGACAAGAAAGCCTTAAAATCAGTTATCTTCTTATCAGGAAATAATTCTTCAAGTATTTGTTCAACCTTAAAAGAAGATTTACACTTATCACAAGCAATCATAGGATCAGAAAACCCACCAAGATGTCCAGACGCCTCCCAAACCTTTTTAGGCATAATAGTTGGACATTCCACTTCATAAAACTCGTTTTCTACAAAAACTTCTCTAATAACATTTTCAACATTATTTTTTAATAATTTTCCAAGAGGACCAAAACTATAAAAACCAGCCAATCCACCATATATTTCAGGTTCAGGACCCCAAACAAACCCTTTCTGTTGTACAAATGATATTAATTCTTGTAAAAACTCTTTACCCATAGAAGAGAAAAAGGATTTGTTTCTTTAAAAACTTTTCTTCTTATCGCTCAAGCCAAGCAACTTCTTCCTGATTCAAATCCAAGTTTAATACATGCATTATTACAAAAATCATCTCCTTTTTTGACACTACAACCCTCATTAAGCAAAAAACATACTAGTAAAATAATCAGCAACATTTTATTCATAATACTTAATATAAAATTTTGTGGGTTTTTCTTTCAAGTCTCGATGAGTATCAATGAATTCATTTTATTCCGTCTTAATTCCTCTTCGAGCCACGTTGCACTTTTGGATTTCGCCCTCAATTTGCCTAACAGCGATTAAGAGACTTCAGTTCAAATTCAACTTTGTATAAGCCACATGTTAATCACAAGATTACCAAAGAAAAATATTTAGTTTTTATTTCGATGATTAACTTCTTCAAAATATTGACCATATAATTCTCTTCTAAAATTATTTCTATCAAGAGACTTACACTTATTTTCAAAAACAGATACAACCTCTTCTGCGAGATCATCAAGTTTTTCAGATCCATATGGAACTGGTTTTGCAGATTGCGATAAGTTTACAATTCTATTATTCGCAATTCGCATATAACTCTTGATAGATTTACCATTACATACTAATAATCTAATTGAGTTATAACCACCATATTTGATAAGCAAGTTATCAGTTATTTTTTTTGGTTCTTGTAATAAAGAAAGTCCTTTTTCAAAAAGAGAATCACTTTTTTGAAAATAGGAAATCAAATCAGGATTTCTAAATATTTTACCAATAATTCCTTGAATCCCATTCTCAGGCCACACACCACCTTGCTCAATAAAATATTTTCTTGCATGATTAGAATTAATAAATTCAACGTTTGAACCCATGTTATTCAAAAGCGGTTTTTTAACAAGTTGATAATTTGAATCAATTAATCGATTTAAAGTAATATAATCACAAAATCCTAACCCCACTAGTGTAGATTCGGGCATAATTTTTTTTACAGAAGTATCTTTTAATAGAAGATGTTGCATAAATTTATTTCTAGTAATTTCCTCATTAACATAAGGATTCACGCTCATTAAGTCATGAATTATAGGAGAATTTGACCAATTATAAACTACAATATCATTCATGTAATATCTCAAATCCCACGGAAAATAACTTAAACAAAATTTAATTTTCATTTCATTATGTTTCTCTGATTTCTTTGATTTTAAGAAAAAAGACTTCTTTTTTTTTACAGACTCAAAAAAATTAATTATTTCTTTGTGATGAGGATTAATTAATTTGTTAATGTCAGCAGCTGTATCTGTCCCATACAATTCATCATATCCTTTCATTCCAGAAGTAATCCCATTTATCTCTATTAAGAAGTACTCGGAATCATTTATTTTAATAAAATCAAGTCCATAAACACTCATGATATATGATTTATTTGATAATTTATAAATCTATTGATTTTTAATTACTTAAAAGTAGTAATTATAACAATTTATGCTTATTATACCTTTATTGAAAGCAATCAGTACTTGAAAAACTTTTCTTCTTATCGCTCAAGCCAAGCAACTTCTTCCTGATTCAAATCCAAGAAACTAGCTATTTTAACAGCTTCAGACTTATTATGCTTAAAAATATACTGATAATAATAAATATCATCTTTAAAAGCTCTTTTAACACTCGTATGAGTTTTATCAGCAATCTTCTGAGCTATCAACTTTTTCTTTGCATTCTTCTGATTAGCCATCCAAATACTCAATATACGAGTAGTTGGCTTGTAAGAAGTAAACCCCGGATACTTCTCCTTTTTCGAAAGGGCTATACCTGCAGAGAGAAGATTATAACAATAAACATAAAATCTGTAGTGCTGCCACCTAGTTATCCTGCCTTTAAAAACATCAGCTAAGGCAAGATTTGAAAAAGCTTCTGCTAAATCTTCAACATTAGTGTATTCTTTTGGCAGGTTTTCATCAATCCAAAGAAAAACTTGATCTAAATCCTCCTGAATGTCATCAAAAGCAGATAAAGCAACCATTGCACTTGTTGTTTTGAAAACCCTGACTAAAGCATTTAAAATTTTCTCTGTATGATCACGAGAATAAGCCAAATCCAAATCATTCTTGCTCAGTTTGCCATCATATGAAAAGCTCTGCAAATCATTGATTGCGGCTCTTAAATCACCTCCAACAGACCTAGCAAGAGATGTTAAAGTTTCATCATCGACGGTTATGTCTTCTTTTTGAGAAACTTCTCGAATGTAACTAAGTATTGAAGTGTAAGAAAGAGTATGAAATTCTAGCAATTCACATTTCTTTCTAAGAGAAGAAATATTTTTTTTGTAAGGATCATTAGCGATTAACACAACCGGAAAAGTGCTTTTTTCAACAAGAGCACTGATAGCTGCAACACCTCCTCTGTCTTCTCTACCTGCCAAACCATCAACCTCATCAACCAGAATAAGTTTTCTTCTAGCAAATAATGACTGTTGATTAATAGCTGCTCCTAATACTGAGTTTATACTGTCAGCATTCC
>JAHJDK010000114.1 GCA_018812505.1 Nanobdellota archaeon
TCTAAACCAAAAAAATCAGAAAAACAACAAAGAACCAAAAAAGCAGACTTTTTACGTACATCGGTCAGATAAGTTTATATAAAAAACTTAATTCCTAAAACTTCATGTGTGGAATTATAGGGATTATATCTAGAGAAAACCAAAAAGATCTTGGAAAACTGGTTGCTTTTGGACTATTCCAACTTCAAAACAGGGGTGATTGGTCTGCAGGAATTGCAACCATCAGAAAACTTCCTGTTGACGGAAAAACTTATCGAAAAGACAGACGTATAGCACCCGAACACACATTTCAAGATTACAACCCTTTATGCGTTGAAAAAGGGACAGGTAAAGTTAGAGAAGTATTCTCTGATGCTTCAAAACTTGAAAGATTATTCGGATTCATGGGAATTGGACAAGTTAGATATCCAACTGCAGGCTATACTATTCCAGAAGGGCATAACGGAATTTCTGAAGAAGAAAAAAGTAAAATAAGAGAAGCAACCATTCAACCAATATTCACTCCTTACAGCAATATAGCTATGGTTCATAACGGAGACATTCATAATTTTAATGAAATTATAACTGAATTCTCTAAAAGTGGATTAAGACAAGCATCTCATAATGATTTAGAAGCTCTACTGAAGGTTTTTGCAGAAGAATTCTTTGAAATATCTAGTGATGTGGAGAGCAAGAAAAGAATTGCTCGTACAATAAAACGCACTTTCAACAGAATAAAAGGAACCTACTCTGCGCTAACAATAGTAAATAATATTGGTTTAGTCGCCTTTAGAGATTTTGAAGGTAGAAGACCCTTATTCTTAGGAGTGAAAAAAGACCAAGATGGAAACATAAGCCAATATGGTATTGCTTCGGAAACTATAGCTCTTGAGAAGATGTTGTTTAAAGGAGACTCTGAGGAATGTTATTCTAATGGGAAAAAAATGTATGAAGAAATCAAACCTGGAGAAATGGTTTTTATCAGTAAAGATTTTGAAATGTACCGAGCACAAATTGTTGAGCCTGAATTAAAATTTTGTCCTTTTGAGGTTTCATATTTTGAAAGAGCATCATCATTCATTAACGGTGTTAGAGTAAAGAAAGCAAGAGAGAATATTATAGATATGATGTGGAATGATTTCAAGAAAACTGAGAGCTATAAAAAAATAATAGCTCAAAAAGAAAATGTTATCATAACTCCCGTTCCTAGAACAGCAGAGTCTGCAGCAATACACTTATCTAACATAACAGGATTTCCATATGTAAACGCTATTGAAAAACACCCTGATTCATCAAGGATATTCATGCAACCAACACAAGAACACAGAGAAATTGATACAATAGCCAATCATTACATATTTCAAGAAGAAGTGGCTGGTAAAATAATTCTAATGGTGGATGACTCAATAGTCAGAGGAACAACTATGCTACATGACATAAAATATCTTAGAGACTTAGGAGCCAAAGAGATTCATACTTTTATAACATTTTCAGCCATAAGACAAGCTTGCAACCATGCAATAGATTTTCACACAGAAGAAGAACTAATCGCAACTCAAAAAGACCTTAATCAAATAAAAGAATCACTAGGATTTAAAGAACATGAAGCATTGACATACGCAACCCCTGAACAGATTGCAAAATCAATTAATATGAATAAAGAGAATTTCTGCAATGAATGCTACAAAGAATAAAATTTTCTTAACAGCACAAATTATTTATAAACACATATTAATACTTATAAAAAATGAGCCTCGGCAGACCTATCGGAAGTGAAATTAGACAAAACATAGTTGAAATACTTCATTTTATGAAAAAAGGATACGGATATGAAATTCACAAAGCATATCTGGACTTGTTTCCAAAAGCATCTCAAAGAGTTATTTATTATCATCTGAAAAAAGGAGTTTTACTTAAAGAATTTTCTGTCCAAGAAGTAAAAAAAGAAAAAGGAGAATACTCTTGGGGCGAAACTGCAGAAAAAGTTTATTATGCGTTGGGAAGCAATGCTTCTCCAAGACTAATGAAAAAAGTAAAAGATTATTTTTCTAATAAATCTAAATAACAGCTTTAAAAATAGGCACTACAACAAGAATAATTATTAATGCCAGGAAAAAAATAGTTATTCTTGAAAATATTAACAAAGCTTTTTTCTTATCAATACGTTTTTCCAAAGATAAATGAAGCATTCTACCGCCATCAACAGGTCCTAAAGGCAATAAGTTTGCTAACCCAATACCAATACTAAGTATGAACACCCATTGCAAAAACTTAGAAATAATTGTTAACAAATTAAACAGCCAGTTATTAGCCACGTTTTTTAATTCATACTTAGACTGAATGCCTATAACTCCAAGATATGCTTTGTCAGGATTATCAGGATGAGAAGTAGTAATAACTGTGTGAGTTAAGTTTTCATTACCAATCAAAATAGTAACTCCAGGACTAATAGTATCCAAAAGAGAGTTCAAATAAGACTCATTATTAACAGGAACACCATTAATCATATTATAAACAATGCTTGGTTGCACACCAGCTTCCATTGCTGGAAACCCCTCACTAATATCAATAAAATAAAATCCAGAAGGATTAACTAATCCTGAAATAAGAGGAAAAACAGCTAGTAAAAGCAGAATCATAACAAATAATGATAGAAAACCATTTGAAACAGGACCTGCAGCAAACATTGACTCCTGAACCCACCAACTCTTTTTTTTTAACTGCTTCTCATCAGGCTCAACAAAAGCTCCAATCAAAGGACCAAAAAATACTATACCTGAATTTTTAACTTTGATATTGTGAGCTGCACAGACAACTCCATGAAAGAATTCGTGGACAAGAACAACTGTAAACAAAGCAGTTATCCCATACCAAAAAGGTACAAATATAGGACTTCCAGGAATAGGCACACCAGGAATAACAGGTGATAAAACAGCTGGTGCCCCAGGCACAAATAACAGCTTGTAAAAACCATCAAAAAGAAAATAAACAATTAATAACATGCCTGCATAACCAATGAAAATAAAGACATAACCAAACCCCCTAATAAAAGGTCCAAACCACTTTGCAACTTTATGCATTAATTTAATACCAATCTTGGTGCGATACAAAGCAATGAATTTTGCTTGAAAGAAAAATTTCTTTTTATAAAAAAAAACAATAGCAACTATGATTACATAAAAAAGTATAACAAATTTGTAATTAATGATTACAGATAAAAAACTCATATGAATATACTAAGAAAACTAAGAATATATAAGGTTTACTATTTCTTCCTAACAGTTCTAAGAGCTTTTGCACCACATTTTCTACAAGCAACCTTTCCTGCAAACACTTTTAAGTTTGGAGCTCTAATCTTAGATTTACATTTCTTACAAACAAAAATGTTATGAAACAATCGAGCATCTGCTTCTGGGAATTTAGCCATTTTTATTCACTCTTCACCTGTTTAACTATTTTATCGTTGAGAACAGTCCAATAAACAATAGTAACACCTTCTTTTATCTGATCCTGTAATTCTGTAGGTATAACAACATCAAAGGTTTCATATGACTCCATCTCCATAACATTGGCAGTACTGCCACTTATGCTCAAAACTTGCGCATTCTTTTTATCAATTACAGGAACTTCTATATTATCATGACCAGGCATAACAGTATTTCTCTTCTTACTATCAATCATACCAACTGCTGTCAGGTTGACTTTTGCATGACCGTGTTTTCCAGGTCTTGAAACTTTCAAGTCTGTAACAATACATGCAGCGCCATCTAAAATCACATAATTACCTTTTTGTAAACTTCCAACACTTTTATGCTTAATTTCTCCCATAAATATCACCAAAATAATGCTTTTAGAAAAAAAAGTCCATTTAAATATGTTGTGATTTGATTAACCACCTCACCTAAAATAACAAAAAAAACAAGATTTTTGTATACCAAAAAATTTGTTTTTGAGCATTCCAAAAAGCACTACATCCTTGACCTGAAGGATAAGGTATTGTGCTTTTTGTTAATAA
>JAHJDK010000115.1 GCA_018812505.1 Nanobdellota archaeon
CTTTTGGGTCATGATTGTGTTCAACAATTGCTTGAATTTGTCTATCAAGTAATAGTTTAAACTCATCATATCTGTGTTCTCTTTCTCCACCGCCAAGAACTTCTCCATGTGAAACTCCATACATTTCTATGTCCAATTAAATCAACACTCTTTGCTAATGTTCTTCCGCGATCTTCAAACCTGGTGAAGTAAAATGCTTTTAATTTATCTGGCCAATTATAAACAAAAACAGGTTTTTTATCAGCAATTACTGTTTCAGCCATTGAGTCAAGATCTTCGCCCCATTCAATTATATTTCCAGTATTCTTACTAATAAATTTTGTTTGTCTTAAGGTATTTATAGCCTCATCATAAGTTATTTGATCATATTCGCCAATAATACTTTCTATGTATGAATCATTAAAACCTACTTCCGAGTTTTTCAAGATAGTTATTTCACCATTTGAATCGGATAGCGTTTGTTTGAAAACATTTTTAATCATGCCCTCCAAAAAGTTCATTAATTCAGGAAGAGGAGTATCAATTATTTCAGCCTCTAAATGCCAGTATTCTAATAAATGTTTGATAGTTGGTTCTCCTTTTTCATTTCTAAAAGAGGGTGCCAGAGAAAAGACATTCCCAAATGAAGCATTCATTGCTTCTAAATGTAGTTGTGCTGTTTGAGCTAATGCCAAATCTTCATGTACATTTGTAGTCTCATTTTGATAATCTGTCCAAAATAAACCACTTATATCTTCACAAGCTTCTGTAGCTTTTGTGAAAATGCTTGGAGTAATCCAGCTAAAACCTTGATTAGTCAAGTAAGAAGTTATATTTATTATAAAATTTGTTCTAATATTCTGAATAGACACATATAAAGGATCTCTTAGCAATAAATGTCTATTAGTCTGATCGTCCCTATCAATATAATCTCTTATACTTCCAGACTGAAAATTCCCAAGACCAGTTCTTTCAGCAATTCTTGATTCAGAAATTATTCCAACATTATCATCTTCAAAATTAATCAGAGTCTCTAATGGTAATTTCTCTATTTGTGAAAATCTTGAATCCTTCTTTTCTATGTTAATTGTTTTGAATCCGTTTGAAAAAGGATTTCTTAGAACAACTCTCAAGTTTCCAGACTCATCAAATATTTTCTCAGATATGTAGGAAGTTGTTTCTCGGTTCATTTTATTATGTCTTGTTTACTATTGAATCAAATTGTTCTTGAATATTCTCTGGCAATAATGGAACTATGTACTTTTCAAAATAGTGAAAGTGCTCACATGCAGAAGGGTCTTTTCCCTCCAAATCTTGGTCTAAAGTATATGCATCTGCTCTGCATCCTGTACCGCAAATGTATAAGTACTTACATTTCTGGCATGGTTTTACATCCTCTATTTTCATCTTTCTGAATTGTTTGAATTCTTTACCATTCATAGCTTCTTTCAAAGTTTTGTCTTTTACATTTCCAAAAGCTATACCTAATGATGGACAGAATGAAATATCTCCATTAGGTCTTACAGTTACTGAGCCAAGCGCATAATCACAAGGGTGCTCTTTTAATGTGTGTTTGTAGAAACCTTTTGTTACAAGGCTTGACTTGAAAATATCTGCAATTATTATTTTCAGTTTTGGTTTTTCTTTCATATACAAAAGAATTAATTCTTTTAATTTCTTGAATAATTTATCTTTATTAACTGATAAATTATCTTTATTAGAAACACATCTTCCAGATATTATTGGAACATCCAATCTCCACATTACACCATAAAAGTTATTTTTTATTAGCTCATACAATTTTATAATCTCATCTATATTAAAAGAAGTAATAAGCGTGTTTATAGAAGTGTAAATATTAAGTTTTTTTGCAATCTTTATTTTTTCAAGCACTCTTTTGTAATCGCTGTTCACCCTTACTTTGTTATGGGAATCAAAACCATCCAAACTAAATCTTAATTCTTTAATGTGTTTTAACTTTGAAAGTACTTTCATTTGTTCTTCTGTTATAAGCTCTCCGTTAGTAAGAATACTTACTGGAAGAGGAGACTTCTCTACTATTTCCATTAAGTCTTCTCTGATAAATGGTTCTCCTCCAGAAAATGCTGATAACTCAAAACCTAAATTCTTAGCTTCGTTTAATATTTCTAGAACTTTTTCTTTTGATAACTCAGTATTTTGAAACTCTTTTGTATTGTACTTAGAGTTATAACAGTACTTACATTTTAAGTTGCATTTTCCTGTAATTTCGAACACTATATACTTTACCATTTAAATCCCCCATAAAAAAGAAAAAAAATGAAAAAAATTAACAATCCTCGTCAAAGTTACCAATTGGACAATCGTTCATATGTCCTTTCAAAGGCATTGATTCTTTTTTAGGCATTTTTTCACCTCCACATGTTTTTTATTTTATTTGACAGTTCAACTATATTAAGATTTTGGTTTTTTATGAGTTTAAGTTCAGATTCTCGTTTCATTATATCAGGATAACTTTTTTCCTCTAAAGGACTAATAAGTTCCTTAAATTCTGATTTATTAAGTATTATGTAGTTAAATGATTCTAGTACTTTCCAGAAAAGTTCTTCAGATAAAACTATATTTTCTTTATTTAGGAATTCTCTAAAAGCAAAATGTAATAGTTCATGTACAATAACAAGTCTTTTTTCTTCTGTTTTCAGATTAAATCCATACATAAATCTTTGTTCTTCCAAGAAAATAGGATTATTATTAATGATTGAAGGGTTTACATCTATTTTAAGCGAAATTACTTCAGGAAAAATTAACTCTAATTTCTTTTCAAAATCTTCTTTTATAGTATTCCATATTAATTCAGTTTCTTTCATATCAGAAATTATACTTGTTTGATTTTCTTCATAATAATTATTCAAGTAGTTAATTATATCTTCATCATGCTCATAGGAATAAACTTTTGGGTGAAGTCTTTCTATAATTTTTCTGTACTCTAACCCATGTAAAGTTTTATTTTTATACTTCAGAATATTAGCAATATCTTTTTCTCTATTTTGCTTAAATTCGAGTTCCAAATTTATTCTTTTCATTTTCACGGATAACTTTTAGACACACTTCTAGGATTGGGAGTTGTGTCTCTTATATGATCTAAATTACAAATCCATCTTACAATTCTTTCCAGCCCAAACCCAAATCCTGAATGAGGAACACTCCCATATTTTCTTAAATCCATGTACCAATCATACTCTTTTGGATTAAGACCTTCCTTTTTTATTCTTCTTGTGAGTGATTCAATATCATCTTCTCTTTGTCCGCCTGTACTAATCTCTCCAAATCCTCTAGGAGCCAGAATATCTGCTGATAAAACCATTCTTTCATCATCAGGATTTATCTTAGTATAGAAAGGTTTGGCTTCAACAGGTGCACTAATTAAGAATAATGGATTATCAAGATTAGATGTTAATTGTCTTTCTTCTTCTGTTCCAAAATCATCGCCAAATTTCATATCAAAACCTTTTTTGTTTAGAAATGAGATTGCCTCTTCATAAGTTATCCTGTCAAAAGGAGTTTTTATTCTGCTTAAATAACCAACATCTTGTTTTAGAAATTCTAAGTCTTTATGATTATTCTGAACTACACGTTGTACAATATGAGTTAATAATTCCTCTTCGACTTTTAGTATATCTTCAAAATTCGCCCATGCTTGTTCTCCTTCTAAGTGTGTGTACTCTGCTAAGTGTCTTGGTGTTTTACTTTTTTCTGCTCTGAAAGAAGTGGTGCTAGACCAGACTTTTTCCAATGAAAAAATAAGGGTTTCCAAGTATAACTGAGCTGATTGTGACAAATAAGCTTTATTCCCAAAGAAATCAAGTTCAAAAAGAGTCGATCCGCCTTCACAAGCACTATTGTTTATGATTGGAGGAGTTGTTTGGTACCAATTGTTTTCCTTAAACCATTCTCCTGCTGCAGACATAGCTTCTGATTTGACTTTCATTATGCTCTGCATTTTTCTTGAGCGGTTCCACAAGTGTCTTACAGTGTTTAAATATGCTACTGAGAAGTCTTTTCTTATAGGGTAATTTTCTGCTAATCCAACAATATTCATATTATTTGCATGAATCTCATATCCACTTGGAGAACGTTCATCTTTGATTAAATTTCCCGATATTTCAACTGATGATTCAATAGTTACTTTGTTGTATTCTTCTGTAAAAGGTAATATACATTGTATTATGCCTGTTGAATCTCTTAATGTTAAGAAGATATTGTCTTTTTGCTTTCTTAATCTGTGTACCCAGCCTCTTACATTCACATCTTTGGATTCACCTTTATTAAAACAATACTCAATATTCTTGTATATCATCATTAAAGAGTAATAAAAAGAGATTTATAAAAGTATTTGTTTTAAAATAAAGCAAACCTATTAAAATATTCATTTGACATCGCTATTCATCAATTCTCAGATAACCCAATTTCATCATTTCATGTAGTAGTAAGTCTAGCATTTTGGAGTATTTTATGTTTATTTTCATATTAATAATAAAAGATGAATGAGTTAATATTTAAATCTTACTCAGAGCAAGAAGTAAATCATCACAGGCAGCATAATACAACCCATCGCCTGAGTCCTAGTGGTTTTGACAATCGCAGGAATCAAACCAACAGCAGTTGAAACAATAAGAACAAACAAGCCAAGCCAACCACACAATAAAAACACTAAAAGAATTATCAATAATATTATCCCAATAACCAATTTTCTATAATTAATAACAGTGATAACTTTTGAAAAAACCCTGCCAATCTTCAAAGCCAAAAAAACAGCTATGCCACCAGCAATCAAAGTAGCAGAAAGAAAAACTAAAACATGATTTAAAGTGACTCCTTCAACAAGCTCCTTAACAACAATGATAGCGCCGTTCCTGGCCTTATCTAAAACAAGCAAAGTAACCATAGAAAGAATAAAATTCACAGTGTTAATGCTGCCAGTCAAAATCATAAAACCCTTATCACCAAGCTTTCTGGCAAACTGCAACGCCAAAACAGCAGCAGTACCAGAACCAACACCCGGCAAGACAGCAGTCAAAAACCCAGAGAACTGACCAGACAATAAAGCCTTGAAAACAAGAATATTGGACAACTTCAAATTATCATCAATGCACTGCTCCGGCAAGCTCTCATTAGCATTCACACTAACCAACAAAGTTGAAACACCAAACAACCCAGACAACATTGGAAAGAGAGGATTCTTCAAAACAGGGATGTTCAAAACGAAAAAACCTAAAACACCTGAAAGCAAGAAGACAAACAACGCCCAAAGCTTTTTGTCATCACGCAAAATCATGAACACAACAACAAACAACAACAAATAACCAATGTAACCAGAGATGTAATCATAACCAAAAGTAACAATCAACACAAACAATGGAAAAAATAAAATGCTCAACAACAAAGCACCAAAACTGCCAATTACAGTAAGCTTTAAAGCAGTGTAACCATGACCTGCAAGCAAGTAACGATGACCAGGCAACACACCCAAAACCTGATCAGAATCAGGTGCGCCCAAAAAGATTGAAGGAATAGAATCAAGAAAAGAATGAGTGACACTCATCGCAACAATAAAACAAGCCAAACCCAACAACCCAAAAAAAGGAGCAAGCAAAGGAGCCGCAGACAACAACAGCAAAGAAACTAAGTTAATGTGAATGCCAGGTGTTAAGCCTGTGATGACTCCTGAAGCTATGCCGAGAGTGATTGCCAATATTATTTCAATGAACATTTTATTTGTTTTTATAGCCAAACCTTTTATTGTAATTTTTATGATTAAAGAATTCTAATATTAACACAATGGTTCTATCTTCTTTTCCTATTATAATATATATTAGTCTCCAATAATTAATAAGAGCTATTCTAAATAATTTATTTGTCCCATAATAAGAAATAGTTTTCTTAGAAAGGTTTTTTCTCGGAATTAAATCACCTAAATAAGGATTAATTTGCAATTGACGTAAAATATCAGTTATAGATTCTAATAAAGGACTTTTTATTTCCAAAAATTGTTTATATGTCTTCTTTTTAAATTGGATTTCTATCATTCCAGGACACACTCTCAGCTAATGTTTTCCGAAGTTTCTTAGTTATGTCCTTTTCATAAATCCAAATTATTCCTTCTTTTAAGATTGCAACTTTACCACTTTCTTCAAGATAACCCAAGATAACATTTAATGTTTGTCTCATTACCTGTTTTGACAATCTCCTATCTATTTCATTCTTAGATAGAGGTTCTTTTGCATTCTTTATTATCGTTTCCACGTTTAAAATTGTATCCAAACGCGGATAGTGCAGTATTTGTTGCATTTTCTTTTATATAAACTTATATATTATATAA
>JAHJDK010000116.1 GCA_018812505.1 Nanobdellota archaeon
CACTTAGAAGTGGTTAAATCTATTTTTCTAACGCTTGATTATGCGCCTCAATATAATTGCTCACAAAATTCTTCCAATCAGCATAATTAGCAAGACTTTTTGCAACAACCTTATTTTTCACTCTTTGCTCATGAGTTAAAGTCGTGAAATCATACATCGCTTTAAAAAGATCATCAACCACTTCATCCTCACTCCTGTTAAACCTTTTAAGAACATAAATACCTCTACTCTTATCATTAGGATTAGGTATCTTTGTTTCTATAAATCTTCCAAAACCAGCTAAATCGGTTGTCAGAGAAGCAACCCCTAAAGCAGCAGTTTCTAAAGGAGTATAACCCCAAGGCTCATAATAACTAGGAAATAATCCTAAATGACTACCAGCAATTGCATCATAGTATGAAAGATTAATCATTCCATCATTACCATCCAAATATACTGGATAAAGCACTACTTTAACAAAATCAGATTCCTTATTATCCAACTCTGCAACCCTTAAAGCTTTAAGTATAGAATTATTATTTTCGTCACTCATATTATGTGTTAAAACCAACGGGTTTCCACTTCTTTTGAACTGTATAAAATCTTTCTCAAGATCTTTCAAAAAACTCTTTGTAAACATACTCTTAACAGAAGGAGTTTTCGAAGAAATTATATCCATAACAATATTTTTTAGAATATCTTGGGAGTGCCATTGAACATAGTTCTTAATATGCCTGTAATAATTCTTGTTCTCTAAAACTTCAACCTTCACACCATTCACATCCATAGGTATCCAGAAAAAAACAGATATTGTTTTGTTACTCTTTTCTTTCCTGAGTTTCTTATTTAATCTTCCAAGGGCCTTTATCATCACATCTAAGCCCTTATTTTTAAACTCGTATCTACCAACTATGAAAAATATCAAATTATGTTCCAAATCCATATTATAATATGGGAAAAAATGGAAAGTAAGAAAATCTCTAATCTTCTCTCTGGTTAATAAGTGTTTCATAGATGTTTCTTCTATGGTTGGAAACTTTCTCATAGTCAAACCGTTATTTAGTATAACTTCTGGTTTTCTGCCCAACAACTTCTCTGCTTCAAGAGCGGTTATCTCAGATACTGTTGTAAAAATATCTGCTTTGTTAGCAGCTGCTTTCTCAGTCAAAAATTTATCCTTAACATCATGCTTATAAGCTTCCTGCTCTGGATTTATCTTTTCAAGTAAATTATACAAATCACCACCTGACCCTGAAATAGTTCTTCCAAGCATAGTAGCGTGTGTTGTAAATACTGTTTTGATACTTGAGTTAATCTTTTTTAAGTAGAAAATAGAGAATCCTGAAAGCCACTCATGAAAGTGCCCAACAATCTTTTTTCCTGCTAACTTAGATTCAATATGACCTAACAGCATCCCGACTGTCCAAGACCAAATCATTGGTTCTTCAAAATCCCACCTTGAAATGTATGAATCAATTTTTTCTGACATCCATAAATCTGCTTTAATATTATTCTTCAGCGCAATCATTGATTGGAAGTCAATAAGTATGGTGTTTGTAGAACCATCAACATCCCAAGTTCCATAATAACAATTAACACCTTCTTTTTTCAACTCTTCAAAAGCATTCTTGAGGAATTCTGGCGGCTCCTTATCATTAAGTTCAACCATTGCTTTTTTTGAAAAATAAGGACCTATTAAGAAATAGTTTTTATAGTGCTCCTTCATGACATAAGCTTTACTTTTTACAACAGTGTATATTCCTCCAACTTTGTTGCACACTTCCCACGATGCTTCAAATAAATAATCTGCTTTTGGTTTCATTTTCAAATTAACTGGCTTATCACCAACCCCAACACTATTCCTAACAACATCCCATATATAAACTCTCTTGCAATAAATCTTTTAAATTCATCAGACCCTGACAGTTCTGATTCCCTGTCTTTTATCATCTCATCAGTTATCAACTCTAAAAGGTCTTCTCTTGAAGACACTTTTTCCATCCTTTCAGCTAAATAATCCTTATGCAATATATCCCTAACCCAAACTGCAAAGTCATTCTTTTCCTTTATGTGATGAATAAAATCCTTCTCCGGAATTGAAACTATCATATCTCTTAAATCTGATAGAGTCTCAGCTTTCTTTCCATGGACTGCAAAGAAGTGTTTATGCTCCGGTAGTCTCATCTCTTAAACCTCTTTTTGTTTTAAATTGTTTGACTAGGACTTTCTGTTATAGGTGCAATTATTTGTTCTTTTGAACCTATCCTCTTTGCCACATCATTAAGTATGTTTATATATGTAATAAAAGCTTCATAAGGACTATCGTAAGGATTGAAATATTTGTGAACGTCTCCATCATTAAACCATTTCGTGCACATATAGTAGAAATGATCTGAAGTAGATAATTTTCTCCAATCTTCCAAAAGTTTTGGATCACCTGACTCTTTCACCTTTTTCTCAAGTTTGTAGAGCTCTTCTATAGCTGAAACCTGTATCTTGTTTCCAAGCCAAGCACTTAAATCACGTTCAACATCCGCCCATGAAACAAAGTTATGAATATCTAATTCATCTTTTGGCTCATGAACAAGCAAATCTTTCGGGTTAACAAATTCTATTCCTTCTTTTAGCAATTCTTCAGGCAGCTTCTCTAAAAATTCGAATATCCCTGTGTCTTTCCATTGATGTTCTCCAAAAGTTTCATAATCCATAAATAAGTTTATTGTCTCTCCAGGACTTTCTTTAACCCAGTTAACAAATTTCTCCACTGTTAATGGGTGTTCTTCCCAGCTGTGTTGACTAAACCTAAAAGCTATATCATCACTTAATTTATAGTTCTTCAGTAAAAGCTTTAAATCATTGGTTGTTTTTGCTTTATAAGTATAGTTTGGTGATCTCCATCCTAAAATATGGTCAGCTCCTTCTGTGAGTATTCCTTTATAACCCATTCCCTCAACAAAATTTGCCAGTTCATTATTAAATATTAACTCTGTATTTCTAAAGATTTTTGGATCTTGCCCAAACAAAGATTTTATCTTGTTCGCATGCTTAAGAACTTGACTCTTAAATTCTTCTTTTGAATAAATATAAGATAATGAGTGATAATAGGTTTCTGACAAAAATTCCACATTTCCAGTATCTGCTAACTGCTTGAACAAATCCAACACTTCAGGAGCATACTTTTCAAATTGTTCTAGCGCAACTCCTGTTACACTAAAAGCTATCTTAAACTTATCTCCATAAGTATTTATTAATTTAAGAAGTAATTTATTGGTTGGTATGTAACACTTTTTTGCAACCTTCTGCATTATTTCCTTATTATTCTTTTCATCAAAATAGTTAGAATGATTGCCTATGTCAAAAACTTTATAGTTGGCTAATCTATATGGTTGATGTACTTGAAAGTATAAACAGATTTTCATCTTATTAACTCCTGATAAACTTTCAAGCATTTCTCCGCAGGTATATCCCAACTGAACTTCTTAACCTCTAATGAACCGTGATGCTTTAATTCATTGTTAAGAGTTCTGTAGTGCACTACAGCAAGAATCTTGTTTGCAATATCTTCAACATCCCAAAAATCCACTTTTAAAACATGACTTATAACCTCGCTAACACCTGATTGTCTGGATATTATAACAGGAGTTCCTGATTTCATAGCCTCTAATGGAGTTATTCCAAAAGGTTCACTAACTGATGGCATAACGTAAACATCTGCCATATGATATGCCCTGTTAACATCTTCTCCTTTTAAAAAGCCAGCAAACAACACATTATTTGATATTCCTAGTTCTGCTGCTCGTTCTATCATCCTTGGCTCCATATCCCCACTTCCTGCAAACATGAATTTTATGCTGGGATCCATATCAAAAACTTTTTTTGCAGCTTCCAAGAAGTAATCAGGCCCTTTCTGCAGGGTTATTCTTCCCAAAAACAGCACTAGTTTATCAGTTGTATTTATCTTGTAGTCAGGCGATTCTTTGAATTCTACTGCGTTGTGAACAACTTCTACCTTGTCTGGTGAAACACCATAGTGTCTTACAACCATATTTTTCGTGTAGTTGCTTACTGCAAGTATGCGATCTGCTTTGTGAAATCCCATTCTTTCGATATCATAAACGTATTGATTCAAGTTATGACCTCCTGTCCTATCAAACTCTGTTGCATGTATGTGAAGCACTAATGGTTTTCCTGATATTTCCTTCGCTTTAATTCCTGCCTGATATGTCATCCAGTCATGCGCATGTATTATATCAAACTCCTCTGTTGAAGCTAACAATTTTATTCTTTGACTGTATTTGTATACTTCATCAAACAAATCTCTTCCATAAAGCGTTTTTGACCCTTCATCTTTCTTCATTAATAATGATAACTCTTGATCATAAGCTTGTGATGTCAGGTAAGGCACTAATATGCTTTGAACTTTTCTAATGGTTATTTTTTTATTTTTGTAAATCTTATCTGCAACCATGAGATTTACATACTCCCCCTTAACATTGCTTGGCCCTGTTGGCATTACAAAAGTAACATGAACATTATGATGACTTAATCCTTTTGTAAGTCCAAAACAAGCAGTTCCCAGTCCTCCAGAATAGATTGGTGGAAACTCCCATCCTAACATAAGTACTCTCATTCTCCCCTCTTTTTTTATATTTACAACTACTTAATAACAGATAAATTATTCACGTTTAAATACTTTGTCATAGAAAATAAATTAGTTAATTAAGTAGTTAAGTAATTAAGTAAAAAACATAATTTAGTTAATTAAAATAGAAAAATTTATATATGCACGACCACTAAACATGAACATGGTCTACGGAGAGCTCTTAACAGAATCAAGATGGAACATAATTAAAGAGCTATCAAAGGAAAAACAAACACCAACAGAGCTGGCAAAAAAAACAGGAACCAGCATAGCGAATGTAAGCCAACAACTAAGACTCTTAGAAGCATACAAACTAGTAAAAAGAGAAAAAAGAATATTTGAAAACAAACCAGGAAAACCAAAAACACTATTCTCAATCGGAAAAGAAATAATACATCTCACATACATATCAAAAGAAAAGAGTGAAAAAAAAGAATTAGAACTAGACTTCATACAGAAAGCAATCATAAACCTCTGGTTAAATGTTAATAAAGAAGACGTTTACTTCTTAGAGAAATTCTTTGTGCTAAACGAAGCACTAATAAACAAATGCCAAGCAGCAGCAATCACAAAAACGAATCACGAACAAATAGAACTACTAATTATAACCAAAGATGTAAATGAAGTAAGAGAAAAATACAGCAACCAAACAATAACAAATCTAGAAGGAAAACACAAAAAAGTAGTATGCTGGAGCCACACAATTGAAGAAATAGAACAAGGACTAAACAACAAAGAAGAATACTATACAACCCTAACATCAAACATGAAATCATTCCTAGACAAAGAAAGCATAATGGAAAAAATAAGAGAAATAAAAGAAAAATAAACAAAAAAAACTGCAAACATGGAAAAAATAAACAAAATAATAGAAACATTCTCATATGAAGAACTAGTAAACCTAAAAAAACAATTAAAAGAAGGAAAACTAGACAACACTATTGAAAGCAAATTAGAAAGATTTAAAAATTCAAATAAAATATGTCCAGTTTGTAATAGCCCGGTAGGAGAAGGAGGGTTATCACTCACATTTGGTCCAAACGACTTCAGGAAAATAGCACATTTTGATGGTTTTGACTGTTTGGAATACTTCCTATACAAAATAAAAAAATGAGTCTAATAGAAATAAAAAGGATATTTGAAAAAAGAAGATTCAATCTAATAAAAACATTAGAAAACGGTCGAGAAGACATAGAATTATCTAAACAACACCAAATATACGGCGCAATAAAAGAACTAGAAAACATAATGAACACCCTAGAATACTACCAAGAACTAGAATCAAAAAACCACTTCGACTTAAGACTCAGCAGCGAACCAAACAAAACAATACTACAAAAGATAACCCTAAAACTCAAAAGAGATGACAAAGAAAATAATAAAGTAATAATTAATGAACCAAACGTCTCTTCTTAATTCTCATAAAAACCATTCCGCATCTACTCTCAATCTGCTTGTGAATCATAACACCATTATTAAAATTTACAAAGTTACCAAAAGTAGCCTTATTAACAGTACTCTGAAATAATATGCTTCGCAAAATAATCCCCCCCAAAACAAAGCAAATAGAGATCTATTTAAAAAGCTTGTTCTAAAAAATTAAATATACTATTAACCTTCTTGACCTTTTTATTCAATATTATTCTTTTTGAAACACTAATTATCTTATCCTTAATCTCACTCTGAACAAACTTAAAATCATCTTTTGATATCCCAACTAACTTATAAATCATGATGAAACCTATATGTTTTACAACATTCTCTTCTAATTTCCTTTTATGCTTAAAATTTAATGAATAAATATAATTATTCCAAAAATTCAGAACAATCTTCTTATTTCTAAGATTAGGTTGATTGAAATAGTAAACAAATAAATGACCTAATAAATATCCTACCTCAAAAGCAGGGTCTCCATAATAACTACCTTCATAATCAATCAAGCAAAATTTATTATTGTCTAAGACAAAAAAATTATTTATCTTCAAGTCATTATGGATAAAGGTAATTTTATTCTTCCTACAATTTTGAATTAGTTCATCTCTCGCATATATCAAAGAGGAATATTTCATTGTTCTATAATACCTGTAATCAAACTTCAATTCCTGAAACTCTTCGTTATCAAACAGAAGGGAAAGGGAGTCATTAAAGAATGATTTATTATGAATCTCAGCAAGGACTTTACCAATTTTAGAAAACACATCTGGTTTTAATCTATTTGACAACATTAAATTATCTAACCTATTATTTACTCCCAAATCTTTCATACATATAATCTTGTTTTTATCATCGAAGAAAACTATTGGGGGAGTTATTTTTTTGTCTAATATTCTGTCTAAGTAATTAATTGCATATTTCTCATAAAAGAATCTTTTTGGAGACAACCGAATATTTTTATCAATTTTAGCTTTGTCTAAAAACTGCTTTAGAACAAAAACACCTTTTTCGGTTTTTGCGCGAAATATTCTATTAATAATTCCTCCAGAAAGCTCTTCCACTTCACATTTTTGAACATCTTCAGTCAGATTATGCTCTAACAAATATTTCTTAAGATTTTTCTTATTTAACATTTTGATTCAATAATTCATATAATAGTAACAAACTATCATCTAAAACAAGATCTGCGAACTTATGAAGCTTATCCTCAGAAACATAGTTAAACCCTTTTGTTTTTCTCAATACTGTTTGATAATCTCTTTTCTTTAATCTCTCTAAAACCACTAAATCATCCTCTACCCAAATTATTTCAGAAGGTACTGCATTAAAATTATCTTCAATGTCATCACATATTAGCTCTAAGTTCTGATCTTTTCCAGCACCTAAATACTTTAAATCAAACAAATCATACAACCCTAGCTTCTTTAACAGCTCATCCTTATTCTCATTACTAACTAGCACTTTTTTATAGCAATCCTTTGAAAGAAGTTTTTTTGCATGAGAATCATGAGGAAAATCAGAATCATTCAGTATATATTGAGAAAATAATTGAAACTCTTCTTGTAGACTACCATCAAAACCATTATGCAATGCTATTAGAGCTGGAACCCAAAATGCACTTATTAACTCTTTTCCTTTGGTGTCTGGAATAAGAGTCTCTATATTATAATTTTCTCCTATAACACCTTTTGATCTAAAATCATGATATTGATCCATAAATGTTTCTCTATCAAACAGCCTACTCAAATGCTCAGCAAAGGGAGTGATATATTTACTGGCAGAATATAAACTTCCATCTTTATCAAAAACCAAACATTTAAGCATGATGTAACTACTAATCAGGCGTTATTTAAAAAGCTTTTTCTAAATCACGCTCATACAACAAGACAATCAAGAAGTAAAGAGGTGTAGCCACAAACACAGTCAAAAATATCAAAATCTTAAATAAAGACACCAAACCAAAAGTCTGAGCCAAGAAAGCACCCACTAAAGACAAAAGAAAAATAGGAATAGAAACCGCGACACCAATAAAAGAAAAGTATGTCTGCCTATCAGACTCAGATAAAAGCTTACTAGTGAAAAAACTCTGAGCCATACCAAGAATAGAAGAACCAACAATTGAAAGAGCAGTCGCAACAGCAACGACAATCAAGTTAGGATTATAAGCCAAAGACAAAGGAAGCATAGCAGTCAACAAAGTACCAAAAACAAGCATAGGAGAAACACCAATATGATGCCTTAAATTCTTAGTAAACCAAGGACCAATAAAAGAAAAAACAGCTGCAATCGAAAAAACAACAGCCACATTAAGGAATCCGCCTAAAAAATCGTTCTTAAAATGATTAAAAATGAACAAACCATAAAAAGAAGTACCTAAAAGATGAACAACACCTGTAACCACAGAAGTCAAAGACAAGAACACAACAACCTTGTTTCTAAAGAAAAAACTTGAATGAACCTTAAGCTTATGAAAAAATTCATCTACAAAAGAAAACATGCTGGCCTGTTTAGACACAACTCTTTGCTTGATATAAGCCAAGATACAGCCAGAAAGTATGAAGGCAAAAGCAGTAATCTCAAAAGAAATCAAATAACCATATAATTTGAAACTAAACAACTTGCCAAAAATAGTGAAAGAAACAAGTTTACCAACCAAAGGAAATAACTCCATAATATAACCAGAAATCAACAGAGAAACAATAGTTATAATAGTACCATAACTAGATATTCTTGAAAGAAAAACACCCATGTGCTCTCGCTTAAGACTATTCCTCAAAAAACCAACATAAACCTCACCATGAGCAACAACGCCCAATCCACCAATCAAAAAAGCAAGAGCAAAAATCAAAGGAGAACGAACAACTACTGCAAAAGACATCACTAAAAAAGAAAAACCATAAAGGATACCTGCACGACTAATGAATTTCTTGCTAATCTCATGAACTTTTGAAAACTGCTTAAGAAAAGAAGAGTAAAATAATGAAATAAAAGTTCTCAAAGCATTAATAAAACCAATAAAAAAATAAGATGCGCCTGAGAAAGCAAACAATATATTCAAAAAAGGATGAGAAACAAACCCATAACCAATCCTGTCAAGAACCTCCTTCCAAACAAAACCCTTAATCAAACTTTTAGTATTATCCTCTCTCTTCAACCTTAACTGCAGAGCAGCCCTCTCAATAGCATCATCAATATCAGCCTCTAAGTAGCCCCTCTTAACAAGAGAATCCTTAATATTATCAGGAGAAAATTTTTCTAAGAGAAGCCTTTTCACCTGAACAAAAACATCCTCACCCATAAGAAATACTAAAAAGAAACCCATATATAAATTTATTGAAAAACAAACTGAAAAAATTCTTAAAAGAAAAACACAACTTTTTTAAAATCCAGAACTATAATTCAATATTGTGAAAGTAGCTTTTGGCTTTAAAAAGCTTCTCAATAAGGGAAAAAGAGGTCAGATCCAGGAGAAGTGGAAATTCGACTCAAAGAGTTCTCTATTAGCTCCGTCTATAGTGGCAGATTTAGATAATTCTGGGAAAAAACATATATTATTCGGGACAAACGACGGAAAAATATACGCATTAGACAAAGAAGCAAACGTAAAATGGATGTTTAACGCACAAGAACAAGTAGATGATGTCGAACTAATGTTTTTTGATGTTGAAACCGCTCACAGCATACAATCATCACCCAACATATACGACATAAATGGAGATGGGAAAAAAGAGATAGTGTTTGGATCAGAAATGGGAACAGTGTATGCATTAAGTTTTGAAGGAGAATTAATCTGGAAATTCAAAGCAGGAGGATCAGTCAGAGGAGGAGTAATCATAGGTGATGTAAATGAAGATAGAAAACCAGAGATAATATTCGGATCAGGAGACGGACACATATACATCCTAAACAATGAAGGACAATTAATAGAGAAATACGAGATGGGATCAAATATTGAATCAACACCAAACATTATAGGAGAAAAAATAATATTTGGAACAAACGACGGACACATCTACTGCATCAAACATACTGGAGAAGAGCTATGGAAATACAAAACAGAAGGAAAAATTACTGCTCAACCATCAATTGGGAAAATCTTTGGTGATGAAAAAAACTATGTAATAATAGGATCACTCGATCAACATATGTATGCATTTGACGAACAAGGAGAATTAATCTGGAAATATAAAACAGATGGTGCAATATATTCAAAAGCAGCACTAGCAGACATAAACAATGATAAAAAACTTGAAATCATATTCGGCTCTTGCGACAACAATGTTTACGCAATTTCATGCACAGGAGAAAAAATATGGTCCTACGAAACAGACTTTTGGATTGTAGCACCTGTGATAGTAGATGACATAGACAAAGACGGAGAACTAGAGATAATAGCAGGTTCATATGACCATAACATATATATACTTGATGCAAAAGGGAATTATATGTTAGACTATGTACCAGGACTATCAAGCGTTTTGCAACAAACAGGGTCATACAGTGACGTTGTAACAACAGAACCAGGAAAGATTGTGGGTAAAAAAATATGGCAATATCAAGCTGACGGAGTCGTAGTAGGATGTGCATTCATAGATGATGAGAAAAATATTGTAGTAAACACAAGACCAGGGAAAATTAATAATCTTCAACATCAAGAGAGGTGAATAATAATGGTAGAACAAATAGAAAGAGTAAAAACTTACATACAAGGATTTGACGATGCGCTACAAGGAGGAATCCCAAAAGGACACGTCGTGTTAATTAGTGGAACAGCAGGATCAATGAAATCATCAATATCATTCAATATACTATTTCAAGAAGCAAAAGCAGGTAAAACAGGATTATACATATCATTGGAACAATCCTATGAATCACTGTACAAACACATCCTAAACATGGGATTAAACCTGAACCTGATAAACATTGAACATATTGATGACCTAGGAAGAATAGGTGAAGTTGTCAACGGAACAAAAGCATCGGATAAAGGAACAATAATAGTAGCAGACATGGGCTGCATAAGAAAAGAAATAAAAGATATAAGAATAGGCGACAACAAAAGCTGGCTAAATGTTATAAAAAACATTGTTAAAAAGATAAAAGCAGAGACACACTGTGAAAACTTCGTACTTGACTCTTTATCAGCATTATACACATTATCAAGATTTGAGGATCCAAGAGTGGAATTATTCTACATATTTGAATTCTTAAGAGATATGGGTTTAACAACATTCTTGATATCAGAGATGCCGCTAGACTGCAGCAAGTACTCAGAATATGAGATAGAAGATTTCTTGTCAGATGGTATAATATACGTAAGATTAACACCATTCAGAAGAAATGTAGTGAGAGAAATATCAGTCGTCAAGATGAGAGCGACCGCATGTAACAACGACGTATACTCACTAGAATTCAAGAATGGACAATTCCAAGCATTATACGGCGGACAAAACCCATTATTGTAATGAACAAAAACATCTTCAACAGGATTGGAAGGATTTTGTTAATAATAATTATTTTATTTTTTACACTTTTTTCTTTAGATGCGGGAAGTTTCCTAGGATGGATAATTCACATGATACCAAGTTTTCTTCTGATAATAATATTACTGATTTCTTGGAAATGGAATTTTGTGGGAGGAATAATCCTAATATTAGTAGGACTTTTAACGATATTCTTCTTTGACACCTACAAAAGTATTATAAGTTTATTAATAATAACAATTCCAATGATAATCTGCGGCACAATATTCATGTTGGCAAAAAAAACTAAATCTTAAAGGGCAATTTGCGAGTTAAAAAAAATTAAGCTAAAACTAATAATTTAAAACATCAACACCCAACTTCTTAAGATTCTTATATAAATTATGCAATGGTAACCCAACAATGTTTGAATAACAGCCCTCAACTTTTTCTATAAATATAGCTCCTCTACCCTGAATTGCAAAACCACCTGCTTTTCCAATGTATTCATTCGTCGCAAGATATGCATCAATATCTTTATCACTCATTCGTTTTATTTTTACCTTGCTTAATTCAAAATCAACAATAGTTTTGTTTTGTTCAATGTCAATAATGCAAACCCCTGAATAAAAATCTACTGTTTTTCCTGAAAAAGATTGCAAATTTGTCTTTGCCTCTTCTTTATTCTTAGCTTTTCCAATTTTCTGATTTTTAAAAACAATGAAGGTATCAACACCAATAACTATACCTTTTTTGACTCTCTTCACAACATCCCCTGCTTTTTCCTGCGCGAGTCTCATAACAAGTTTTTCTGGAGGTAAATTTAAAGTCATGTCTTCTTTGCAGTTGCTTGGAACTACTTTGAATTTCAAACCTATCTGCTGCAACAATCCTTTTCTTCTAGGGCTTGTTGATGCCAGAATTATTTGTCTCATTTTGCGTTTTCCCACATAAATTCAAAATATGCTCTATAACTGTCTGCTGCGGTTTTGTTATCTATTAGGACTACTTCTGGTGTTTCTGACCAGATGATGATTGCAACTTTGTCTCCGAATATGTTTGTTACAACATTTGATCGAACCTCTTTTGGAACTGTTTTTATGCTAGTAGTTTTTGATGCTTTTTCTCCTCTTTTCTGTCTTACTATGTTTCTAACTTTAATATTTTTTTCTTCTAATTGTTTTATGAAGTTAGGAGCATAATACGGCATTCTCTCGGTAAATTGTCCTTCTGATCCAAACATCAGATTGTCTTTTCCTTCTCTTATTATCTCCTGAAAAACAGTTTTAATACCATTGTATCCTTTGAATAAGGTCACGTTTTCTTTTTCTTTTGTTTCTTTGAATAATTTTTCTAATCTTGGAATTATTCTTCTGGCTATTTCTTCTTTTTCTTTAAAGTAATCAATTATCTTGTTAGGGTTTGCTGGTGAGAAAACTTTTCTGTTAGCTTCAACAACATAAGATATCACTCCTTTTTCAAGCAACAATTTTAATGCATTATATGTGCTTGAGCGATCCATCATCGCTTCTTTTGATAGCCTTCCTGCTTTGGCTTTGCCAATCTTCAGCATTGTCAAATAAACTTTAACTTCATTTTTTGAAAGGTTTAGTTTTTCTAATCCTTCATATATGTTTAGTTCATAATTCTTGTTGTTTGAATATTCCATTGTATTTCGCCTCACCTTTACATTCTTGGATTATTAACTGGCAGACTTTTGTTCCTGCTTTTAGCATTAATGGCTTGTTGCTCGCATTGAATATTTCCAATACTTGCTTGTTGCTTATTCCTGGCTGCAAGAATGATGCTGTTATGTGGATACTAAAGCCCAACCTAGCAAACCTGCTTCTGCCTTGCAGCCAACCACACAGGTTTTTTGACAAAGTAATTTTTTCTTTTGTTATTCCAAGAACGAACTCTTTTGGATACAACAAGTATTGTTCTGTTTCAATAAACTCTGTATAGTCTTCAAAGTTAACTTCTTCTGTGATTTCAATTTCGTTTACTTCTTGCTTGAAGTATCTGAATTTTCTGTCAAGCGTCAAATCAATGGATGCTGAACCAATATTCTCTTTGTTGTAAGGTTCTATTCTTACCTTTTTTTCTTTGATTGCTTTTTCTATCTCTTTCTTTGTCAATATCGCCATTGTTGTTTTTTTTATGAATATTAGGTTATTTAAATGTTTCTGTTGATGAATATTCTACAACATAGTTTTATATAATATCACTTGTTAGTAGTACTAAAATGAGAGATTATCAAAAAATACAAATGTTCGAGCTAGCCCAAGAATGGGCTGTAGAGAAACAACGAATGAAAGAATAAAAAAAATGGTGAAAATGATGGATATAAAAAAGAGAATTGAAGAAGCATTACAAATTTTTCCAGAAGCGAAATCTTTGGTAGAAACAGTAAATGAAAGTTATACTTGTGGTTCTGGGTACACAAAAATTCTTCATCAAAGAAAAATTATTGATATAAATGTCAAAGAAGAATATGCATACAAAATTTGTGCTTTAAAAATACAAGAAACAAATTTTTTTACTGAAATCTGTCCTGCCACTGAAGATACAGATATAGGTAAGTTAGTTTATGTTAAAATTATTTATGCGTCAAAAGACAATATTTCACAAATAAAAGCAGAGGATACAAAATACTATACGATTAGAAAGTTGTTTAAAGATGAAAGAGAAGAGATAGACAGGACTCCAAACATAAGAGGCCAACTCTTTGAACAAATCTTAGGAAAAACAGTGCTTACTCATAATTATAAGTTTGTGTAAACAAAACAAGTAAAAAAATGGAAGCAACAATACAACCAACATATGTAAAGAGAACACCAAATCCAACAATACTAAAGAAAACTGTTCTCAATAAATCAATAGATAAAAATATTTCAGCAGTGAAAACTAATTCGCAAAACTTGGTTGATGTAAATAAGCATGATGATGAATTGCTTAGCATGATTTTAGGCGTCCCAATTAAACAGATTGAGAACTACGGAACTTTACAATGCCAATTAACACAAAATCCAAACAACAAAAGCATTATTTACTGTGAAGGACCGAGCATTCATTGCAAATATAGGAGAGAGAACAATGAATGCAAATATTTTAAAGAGTTTTAATAAGTTAGTAACCTACTCCCACGACCTGAAGGTCGGGAATTAAACCCAAGTGTTCGCTACGCTCACATTAAATCTTGAAATTCTTCCTTTTATTCCAAAAAAAATCAAAGTATGCCTTAAATGAATCTGCAAGAATAAAATAAACTAATTTTCCAATAATTTTATTAAATAACAAACTTTTTTCTTAATTGAAAAATATGAAACAAATAGCAGGCATTAGGATAAGTAAAAATAAAAGATTATTGCTGATTCATAGAATTGACAAGAATCATTGGGAATTGCCAGGTGGCAAAATCAAAACTGGAGAGACTAAAGAGGAAACAGCCATCAGAGAGACAAAAGAAGAAATTGGTTGCGACATAGAAATTATTGAATACTTAGGATTTACCGATTTTAAAATAAAAAATGAAACTATAAGAAGCCACCAATTCAAAGCAAAAATAATAAACGGGACTCCAACAATAAGAGAAAAAGAATACTTTAATAAAATAGCCTACATTGACATTGAAAAGGAAGAAAGACTAGCACCAAATATAAGAGTAAAACTAACAAGATGAAAAAATCATTAAACGAACTTCACGACTTTATTCACATAGATTGGGAAAACTCTGAATGGGCTAGAGACCTTGATTTTAAAGGCCGCTTAAAAGAATTCTTTAATGAAGTTGAAGAGTTAAAGAAAGCCTTAGATAAAGACGACAAAGAGAATTTAGCCGAGGAATTAGGTGACTGCTTATGGGATTTAATGTACGCTATAGTTCTTGGTGATAAAGAGAAAATTTTTTCTTCTAAAAAAGTTGTTACTGATGTTACTGAAAAAATTAAAAAAAGAAAACCTTGGATTCTAAAAGGAGAACAAACTGACAGAGCAGAAGAGTTAAGGATTTGGAAAGAAGTTAAAAAACTTGAAAAAGAAAAAAAGCTAAGATGAAACAATCCATAAAAAATCGTAGAGAGAGAAAAATTTGTGTCATTGTTGAAACAGTTGATAATCCTAAAGGATTAGCTTTTGTCATGCATGGTCTCGGAGGCTATAAGGAGCAACCACATATAAGAAGTTTTATCGAATCATTCTTAGAAGAAAATTTTAACGTGATCAGTTTTGATACCACTAACACTTTTGGAGAGAGTGATGGATTATACGAAGATGCTACTGTGACAAACTACTATGAGGATTTAGAAGTTGTTATTGAATGGAGCAAAAAACAAGAGTTTTATTCAGAACCATTTTTCCTTGCAGGTCACAGTCTTGGAGGAATTTGCATAACATTGTATGCGCAAAAAAAACCTAATAAAATAAAAGGATTAGCGCCTATATCAACTGTTGTGTCAGGAAAACTAAGCCTGAAAACTCCAAAAAGCTCTGAGTGGAAAAAATGGAAAGAAACAGGATGGAATATAAAAGAAAGCAGTTCAAAACCAGTATTTATAAAAAAAATTGAAATGGTCGCACTATGAAGATAGACTAAAATATGACTTACTAGAAAAAGTTGATAAACTAACAATGCCTGTTCTAATGATTGTAGGAAATAGAGATGAAAGCACGCCTTTAGAACACCAAAAAATATTATTCAACAAGCTTCCGGGAAAAAAAGAACTACACGTAATAAAAGATGCTCCTCACACATTCAAAGAGAAAAAACATCTCCTTGAAATAAAAAAAATATTCAAGAATTGGATTAGAAAACAAAAATGATTAATAAAAATATACCTAAATTTCAACAATTAAATATTTATAGCAACAAATCTTTCTTTGGCTTATGAAGTTCGCTCACATCGCTGACTGCCATATAGGTGCTTGGCGTGATCCTAAGCTTAAGGATTTAAGCATGAAAGCATTTATTAAAGCAGCTGACATTTGTATCGAGCGAAAGGTTGATTTTATTCTAATTGCTGGAGATTTATTCAACACTTCAATGCCTGGCATTGATCACTTGAAGGAAACCACTCGAAAACTTAAGCAATTGATGGAGTTGAACATACCTGTTTACATGATTCCAGGAAGTCACGACCAGTCTCCTAGCGGCAAGACAATGCTTGATGTTCTTGAAGAAGCAGGCTTGATGATAAATGTTTTCAAAGGCAAGGTTGAGCAGGAGCGTTTAGTGCTTGACTTTACTATTGACAAAAAAACAGGTAGTTTAATCACAGGAATTATGGGACGCAGAGGAATGCTTGACAGAAAGTATTATGAGTATCTGACAAAAGCCAATCTTGAGAGGACTCAAGGAACTAAAATTTTTATGTTTCACACAGCAATCAGCGAATTAACGCCTCCTGAACTTGAAAAGATGGATTCAAGCCCATTATCATTTCTGCCTAAAGGATTTGAGTATTACGCAGGAGGGCACGTTCACATTGTAAAGAATCAAAACTTTGAAGGTTATAAAAATGTGGTTTTTCCAGGTCCTTTAATGCCTTCTAATTTTTCAGAACTTGAAAAGTTAAGGAAAGGAAGCTTCTACATATACAATCACGGAAAGTTAGAGGTGATTCCTATAGAATTAGTCAATGTTTACCCTGTTGAAGTTGACGCAAACAACAAGTCTCCTGAAGATGTTTTTGAAACAATTGAACAATTCACTAAATCAAAGGATTTCTCAAAAACAATTGTTTTAATTAGAGTTTTTGGAAAGTTGAGGGTTGGTAAACCTAGTGATATTAATTTCAATGAATTATTCAAAAAGTTATTTGCTCAAAAAGCTTTTTACATTATGAAAAACACTTCTAAATTAACAAGTGAGGAATTTGAAGAGATTAAAATCAGCAGTTCTTCAGTAGAAGAAGTTGAGAACAATATCATAAAAGAACACCTTGGACAGATTAAAACTTGTTTTTCAGACAAAGAAGAGGAGATAACTAAGAATCTTATAAAAGCGTTGTCTGAAGAGAAGAATGAAGGAGAAAAGGTTTATGAATACAATGAACGAATGAAAAAAGAGATTGAAAAAATTATTGGATTCTAACTTCTTGATATATAATGCTCTGCATAGTGCGAAGCTTCTTCAACACTATCTCTGTAACATCCTGATTCTAGGAGTGAGTCCAGGAATTCTTCTTTTATACCAACTTCGTCCAGAACATTTACATATAATTCTGCCAAGTGTGGAAGATTTGTTACAGAAAAGTTTTGACGGCGTGTATTTTTTAGATATGAAAATAGACCACATAAAAGATCCAATGATTCTAACTTCTCAACAGTTTTGAACATTATGCTTAATGGTATTTGTTTTTCTAATGAGTAAGAAGCTATTTCAAAAACTATTTCTTTCCAAGAAAATTGGTGTCCTTCTCCTTCATCAAGTGCCAGATATAGATTGAGATGATCTTCGATTGTTACAAGTTCATGATATACAAAACCTTTTGGAAGTATCATTGTAGAATAGTACCCTTCCAAGATATCTAATGCTTTCGCAAGAGGTAGTTGTTCTGTTACATAATCGACTTCCTCTTCTGTTAATCCATCTTGTACAAAATCATACAAACTCAAATAAGAGCCATCAAACTTTACTTCGTCATTCCTATGGAAAAAAGGTTTTATCTGTGTTAGCAAATTTTGTGGTTCCAAAAAATTTTTATTCATATTTTCATCACTCTCCTTCTTGAAAAAATATTCACTTGTTTTCAAATATTTAAACTGTTTGATTTAAGAAAAAAAAAGAGCTTAATAAAGATTACTATTTTATAGTGGATAATTCCTTCTCCAACTTCTTCGTCTTCTCCCAAGTTCTCTTTAATCGCTTATTTGCTTCTTCAACAAGCACTCGAATATATTTATCCGAAACCAGAACTTCTCCATCTTTAGCAATTATAGCATCGATCTTCTCCGTTGACACCAACTCCATCAAAAACCTTTTCTCAACCTCAAATAAGCCACACCTCTTAAAACCAATGATTCTAACCAACCTCAATAATTTAGAAGCATCTTTAAGCGTCCTTGCAGCAACATGTAAAATTACGGGTTCCTGCCTTAACCAAACAGTTTCTAACTCTTTAAGTTTGTGAATTAAAGTTATTAACTCATCAGCGTTTGCAAGTTCATGTGTTCTGAGAAGAAAATTCGTATCTTTTTTACTTCCGCTTTCCGGAATCTTTATAAGTATTATTCTCCCAGAGCAGGAACTAGTAGTATAATAATCATCTAAAGTATTTATTTTATCAAGTAAATTTTGAATTGGCTTGTCAACACTACCTTTGTTGCTCTTATCATTAGAAAGCATCTTCTTAAGGGTTTTCTGCTTGTCTGTGTCAAAACTCATTTTATTTTATCTTATCTTCTAGCTCAGATATCGAAATATACTCCACATTAAGATCTTTTTCTATTTCTGGGTGTAATTTTCCACTTATCAGTTCTTTGATTATGTAAATCTTTTCAACCTTAAACCATTTTGTGTAGCACAACTCTATCATTGCTCCGGGCGACAAACCAATCACTAATAGAATGTCTGATTTCTCACAAAAAGTTTCTGGCTGATTTCTCCAAGTACCACAGTTTATGTTTTCATCAGCAAAATGTTCATCAATGTCAAGCAAACCCCATTCAGTATCATCCATAGGAATTATACCTATAACTTTTTTTCCTCTGTAATCTTTGTATGTTTGTGCAACTATCGATTGTGATGTCTGGTTTTGCGAGGGCATTATTATTATCTCATGTCCTGTTTTTGCTAGATGCTCTGCTATTTTCTCAAGAAAATATTTGTACTCTGACAATTCAAAACCTAGAATATCACAATACTTTTTCACGTTTGTTGGTCCTAACAATCCTATTATCATTTTTATTAGAAATTTATGGTTTCCATCTAAGCATTGTTCTTGGAAATGCTTTTGCATCTTTTATATTGTCCAGTTTACATATCCATTGAAGAACTCTTTCAAGCCCAACTCCATAACCTGAGTGCGGCACAGATCCATATCTTCTTAAATCAAAGTAAAACTTGTAATCTTCTGGCTTTTCTCCATCTCTTTTTAAGTTTTCAGACATTTCTTCAATATCTAAGCTTCTCTGGCTTCCACCAACTATTTCTAGTCCTATTTCCGGACACAACATGTCAAAACATAGAGCTTCATCTGGTTGTTCAGGATCTTTTGGTTTGTAAAAAGCCATTATTTCCTGCGGATAATGTGTTACAACAACTGGTGTGTCAAAATGAGTCATGATAGTTTCTTCTTCTATTGTTCTGAGGTCTTTTCCAAATTTGACTTTCATACCATTTTTTTCTTTTAATATTTTGAGAGCTTCCCTGTACTTGATGGTTGGCCATTCTTTCTTGGTCATCTCAATTAATGCTTTTGCATTTCTTTCTAATAGTTCAAATTCTTCAGCACATTCTTCTGCAACTTTTCTAATGCAATATTTCAACTCTTTCTTTGCGAATTCAGTTATTTCTTTCAATCCCCACCATGCAACTTCTGTCTCTACCATCCAGAACTCTGATAGATGTCTGTTTGTCTTTGATTTTTCTGCTCTGAAGGTTGGTCCTGTGTTGTAAACCTTTTCCAGTGCAAAGATTGCTGCTTCACCATATAACTGCCAGGTCTGAGCTAAGTAAGTTTTTTGATTGTAATATTTAACTTCAAAAACTGTTGAGCCACCCTCTGATTGATTTGGTTGCAAAACAGGGGTATCAAATCTATAGAAACCTTCTTTTTTGAAGAATTCTTCTCTGGCTTGACCATATGCACTTCTGATTTTCATCACTGCAACCATCTTTCTGCTTCTAATCCACAGATGTCTATTATCTAACAAGAACTCAGGACTTTGATCTTTTGTGATTGGATAAGTGTCTGATTCACCAACTACATTGAATTTTTTTACTTCAACTTCATATCCTGTTGGTGCTCGTTCATCTTTCTTTATTGTCCCTTTTAATTCTATGGATGCTTCTACTTTTAATTTATCGATTTGTTCCCATTGATTATCATTGAAATTATCTTTTTTCAGCACACATTGTATTATATTGCTGCTGTCCCTGAGAACTATAAATTTTATTTTGTTAGATCCTCGTTCTCTATAGACCCAACCTCTTATTGCAACATCTCCTGTTCCTTTTTGCATTGCTTGTTTTATGGTTGTGTATGTCATAGAGATTTAATTATTTTATTATCTTTA
>JAHJDK010000117.1 GCA_018812505.1 Nanobdellota archaeon
AATCTATAAAACATTCAAAAGGTGATATTAATGACAATATATTTACGCCAAGCATCATTGCCAAACCATCTATCAGGAAGAGGAGTTCCTTTATTTATAAGCAAAAAAAGAAATGAACAATTGTATCTACAACAAATTTTAGACAGTCAAAATGATTTAGTAGATGATATAGTTTCCAGATTAAAATCTGCAGCAATTGCTAATCCTAATTATGTATTCTCGGAAATGAAGGATTTAAGAAGCAAACCAGAACATGGAGAATATCTTATAGTTACAAAAGCTTCATCAAAAACCCCAAATCAACCATCAAAAGTATGGGTTGGATTGTCAGACATTGATTATGGAGGACCATGCACAAAAGCAGTTCCAGGCATAATTGGCACTCCTATAATGGATATAAGTATTTTAAAGGAAAATCCTAACACAACTAGTATTCATATTCATATGGATGCTTATGGGTTAGATCATAATTGGAATAAACAGCCTGATTTAGAACCACGTGTAAAGCAACTCACAAAGTATTTGGAAAGGTATGATTTGCACGGCTGTCACGAACTTCCATTTTAATTTTTTTATTTCTGTATTAGAATTCTTTCTTCACTTTTTCTAAAACTATGTATGGGTCTGAAGATATCACACTTGCACCTGCGAATAGTTCCATTCCTGCAATGTCTGTTGACTTACTTGAGAGTTTGCCTCTGTCAACTATTCTTGCAATAACAGGCATCTCCCAACTCTTATCTAAAGGTTGAAGATATAATCCTACATTAAAGCTTTCAACACCCATCTTAAGATACGCTTTTAGAACCTTATAGATTGCTTCTGAAATGTTTTTTTCATTGCTAATAATTAACACTTCTTTTTCTTTTGCAGGCGTTAAATGAGCCATTATTCTGACATTTTTTTTCTCGAACCCTAAGCCCAGCATTTTATGAGCTTGAAACAAATCTTCATAATAATCCGTTTTGAAAACATCATTATAACCTTCTGCTAGTCTTCTAAGTCTTTCAATACTTCCGTAATGCTTTTTCTTACCAACAACCATTTGCATATGGCCATGGACTATGCTACCGCCTGCCTTCCAAAGACAGTTCCACATAACATAAGGATAATTTCTTTCAGAATCATTTTTATTGACTTTCCTAATCCACTTATTTGCAGTTTCTAAATAATCCTTTATGTCAACAGAGCTAAACTTTAGCGGGTTGTGTTCATTAAATATGATTAATCCGTGCATTGATTCATACTTTGCTATGTTGCTTCCAGTAATGCACCACTTGCCTTTAATCCTTCCAAAAACATCACAAGCAGTTCTGGTTTTAGGATTGCAGAAATCACCGCCTTTTTTTTCTTTTATTAATTGTTGAGTATCATAATCTTTTTTTATGTCTAAAGGTCTCATCGCTCTCAACTCATTAAACAGGGCTGTTTCGCAAGTTATGTTATTATCAACTCTGATGATTTTTTGTTTTTCAACGATTTTCACAGAGCCAAATGTAGATATAACCCACTTCTTCATTTCCTTTGGAATCGTCAAAAAGCCAGTGTCTTCAGAAACTGAAAAGATTTTGTGAAATAACTCTTTCTTCTTTTCAGAAAGATTATCAACATATGTTTTTAGAGAAACTATTGACTTCATGACAACAGTTATCAAGAGTTTGCTTTAAATAATTTTTGAACCATTATTTAATAGTAGAATAAGCAATAAAAGACAACAAGCCAAAAATCACTGCTACAAGTATGAATCCAGAACCTTTTGGGAATGAAGTAAGCTGATCCAACAATATAGCAATTCCAACCATCAACATCAATAAACAGCCAAGAATTAACATTAACAAGTATGTTTTTCTTAGTTTGTTATTAATCTTCTTTTCAACAACTCTTTCTAAGCCTTTAATCTCTGATTCAAGCGTCTTCTTAAGATAATTGCCAATAAGAGCTTTCAACTCAGAATTTAACCATGAAAATAAGTTATTTTGTTTCTCTTTCATTATGAGAATTCAGGAATTGAAATAGTTATATAAATATTTACTTTAACGACATTGTTTACTTATCGACACATATTATTAGAAGAGTTAATCTTTCAAGATTAGTTTTACTCGATTAAAACGCACTATTCTCTCCAATAATCCTTTGTGTGCCGTTTTGTTGACAATGTCACTTTAACTTAACACTTTTCTTTAGAACGACGCTTCCGCCAATCTTAGATATTTGGCTTGCACTAATAGTTATGTTTTCCTTGGAAAATAAACCTTTCTTTGTAGATACAATTAGCTCTTTTAGATGCTTCCTGTAGATAAGTGCTTCTTCTACAATTCCTATCTCAGTACCTTCAAATGTTAATACTTTTAGTCCTTCAAACTTGCTTGTGGGAACTCTGTTTAGTAAGACTGCATCAACACCAAAGTGTTGGACAAAATCAATACCTATAAACAAATCAGGTTTCATAAATCCCATATCAACAGTTAAGCCAATAATTTTTTTACTCTCATTGCTTATATGGAGCTTTACAACTATTCCTAAGATTGTACCATCAGGATCAACTGCTTGCTTCCCTAAAATGTCATCAGATGTTATCAGATCTTTCATTTTTTCTCATAACTCTTGTTTAAAATTATATTTTCTTTATACGCAGAAACATCTGTTTTTGGGACTGATATGCTTTTTGAATAAATCTTGTTTTTAACTATCAAATTTGTGAAATTGTTAGTGGTAGTTTTCCTTTCTACGCGAACAACTTTTCCAATTCTTCTGCCTTCAGAATCAAAAACTTGTTTCCCAATAAGACTTATAACAGGGTAGATTGAAAGCATCAAAACATTTCCAGACTCTGATTTTATATACTCTTTATCAATAAACATTTTTTTAGAACCCTTAACTATATAGCCGATTACCTGATGATTTTTTAAAACAACATCTTTTACTTTGCCAACTTCTGTTCCAAGATTCGAATAGACTTTTTTGTCAACATAATCACTTGCAGGTTTAGAATTTACTAATTTATTGTTTGTACTTGATAAAATTTCCAAATTTTTGAATGACATTTATTTCACCTTAAAAAGCTAATACTTTATACTATATAAAAATATCCAATTGATATTGCTACGTACTTAACCAGTTGTCCTAGCATGAAAAATGTGTAAAACCTTGCTTTGTTATATCTAAAAACTCCTAATATAGCTGATAATGCTTGTGAGGGCAATGGTAAAGCGTTAAAAAAGAAGATTGCCCAAGCACCATACTTGTTAACAATATTTTTTATCTTGTAAAATTTTTTTGGAGTGATAATCTTTTTTGATATGGTAGATAGCTTCATTCCAATATAATAATTGATTGTGTAAGAAACCAGGAATCCTATGAGATATAATCCTATAAGTAAAAACACATTTTGGTTTGCTTTTAGAAACGTGACAAAGATAGCTTCTAATGGTATAAATAAAAAGAACAAACCACCTAATATGGGTGCGTATAAAGCTCCTAATAGTGTCGCTTGCCTTACATTAAGAAATAAGTGATTTGTCACTATATTAATTACTTTAAAGATTATGAAGTTAGAATCTTTGAGCACAAAGAAGTATAGTGTTATTGTTGAAATTAAAACTAATAATGTGAATGCAAGGCTTACAGCGAATAATATTTTACCGTATAGGTTGTAAGAAAAGATGACATTTGTCTTGAATTTTGTGTTTTTCATTAAGTTATATTGAATTAATGAGTTTTTTTGTTTTACTCATATCTTAAGCTATCAACTGGTTTATGTTTTGAAGCTTGTACTGCTGGCGCAAGTCCTGAACCTGCACCTACGATTAACGCAAATAATAAACATCCTGTTATTAAAAATGGTGAAAAATAAGGTTTTAAGAAACTGTAGCCTGCAGATGCAGCTATTGCTCCTCCTCCACTTGCAATTAAGTATCCTAGGAAAACACCTATTGCTCCGCCTATTAGTCCTAGCATTCCTGATTCAATAACAAATATAATCGTTATGTCACTGTTTCTAGCTCCAATAGCTTTCATGATGCCGATATCTTTAGTCCTTTCCAAGACTGCAGTGTACATTGTGTTCATAATATTGATTGCAGAGATTATTACTGATATTAAAGCTATTATGACTAGCACGCCGTTTAGTACTTGTATTATAGTGCCAAATTGTTCAATATATTCCTGAAATGTTACTACAAAAAAGCTTTCTTTTCCTTTATCTTCATCTTTTAACCTTCTTAGTTTATGTTCTATCCTTTCACTTACTTCTGTAGGATCTGTACCATCATCTGCTTGCGCAACAAGGTATCCATACTCATTTTCTTCTTTAAGATTTAGTATTTTTTTGTAATCTTCAACTGTTGTGTATGCGCTAGAATCATCTTGTGGGCTTCCAATCTCCTCGTAGAATCCTATAATTTCAACTTTTACATCATTAATCAACACTTTTTGTCCTAGTTCTAATGGTTTTTCAAACACTTTATCTGGTTTTGTGTATA
>JAHJDK010000118.1 GCA_018812505.1 Nanobdellota archaeon
TGTCTAAAGTGCTTCTGGCATAGTTGATTATATTATCTTCTATTGTTGATTTCTGTTTAGCTATAGTTGTTTTGTTTTTCGTTGTATGATTTATTGGGATTGGTTTGTTAGCATATAGATTGGTTTGAGAAAGTCCTATACCTAAACACAACAAACTTAATGTTATTAGTTTTTTGTTATTCATTTAAACTTATAAGGAACTAAGTGTATATTTAAATGTTTTCATTATAACTACTTAATAGTGGTTAAATGAATTAAGATTTTAGAAATAATTCCACCAAAACTTACAAAAACAAAACCTTTAAATACGATACCCCTTTCCTTTATTGTACTATTCTCAAGTGTTTTAGTCGAGAAAAAATGAGGAGCTAAATTGGAGAGCAAAAAAATTAAGAAGGGAGATTTTGTAGAAATTGATTACACTGGAAAGCTGAAGGATGATAACAGTGTTTTTGACACGACATTAAAAGAGGTTGCTATAGCCAGCAATCTAAACAAAGAAGCTGATTACAAACCAGTGATTATTTGTGTTGGTGAAGGATTATTATTACCTGCTATAGAAGAAGGCTTAATTGGTAAAAACTTTGGCAAGTTCTCTTTTGAATTACAGCCAGATGAAGCTTTTGGCAGAAAATCTGGTAAGCTACTAAAACTTGTTCCTATTAGGGTTTTCAAACAGCAAGACATAATGCCTTACCCTGGCTTGGATGTTAATATTGATGGTCAGTATGGTATTATAAGAAATGTGAGTGGTGGAAGAGTAATAGTTGATTTTAACCATCCTTTATCAGGTCGAGAACTATCTTACAAAGTTGAGGTTAAGCGTTTCATAACTAATGACAAAGAAAAGCTTGATTCGATACTAACAGGATTAGGTGTTCCGTATAATTCTTGTTCTGTGAAGGAGAAGAATGCTATGATAGTTTTAAATCAAGATATGCCTGTTGATTATAAGAAGCTTATCGACGAGAAAGCTAAAGAACTAGTTGGAATCAACAAGGTAAGTTATATTACAAAGAAAAAAGAAGAAAAACCGACTTCAGAACAGCAAAAATAATTAATTTTTTGAATTTTCGGAAAAAAACTTGCTTACAAAATAATAAACTTTATATAGTTAGTTACTCAAGATTATCATAGTAAAAAGATGATGACGGGAGGTTCAAGATGAGTACAGGATTTACAATGGATGAGTCAAGGACAAAGAACTTATTAGATGCAGAGCTTGAAGAGCTCTTATCAAAACAGAAAGCAAAGATTAAAGTAATTGGTGCAGGAGGCGCTGGGAACAACACTATCAACAGAATCTCTGAGGTAGGAATTGCAGGTGCTGAAACAATTGCTATAAATACTGATGCTCAAGATTTATTATATACTACTGCTGATAAAAAGATATTGATTGGTAAGGATTTAACTAAAGGATTAGGCGCAGGTTCTATTCCTAAAATTGGAGAAGAAGCTGCTCGTGAATCAGAACATGAAATAAAACAGGCTATCGTAGGTGCGGATATGGTGTTTATAACTTGCGGTTTAGGCGGAGGAACAGGCACTGGTAGTGTTCCTGTTATTGCTGAAGTAGCCAAGAAAGCAGGTGCTTTAACTGTTGGTGTTGTCACATTACCTTTTCACATGGAAGGTAACAGACGATATGAGAACGCAATTTTAGGGCTTGATAAGCTTGAAAGAAATGTTGATACTTTGATAGTAATTCCTAATGATAAATTGATTGAATTGGCTCCTGACTTGCCTTTACATACTGCTTTTAAAGTTGCTGACGAGATATTAACCAACTCTGTTAAGGGAATTGCAGAACTAGTTACAAAAGCAGGTCTTGTAAATCTTGACTTTGCTGATATAAGAGCTGTGATGGGTAATGGAGGTGTAGCATTGATTGGTGTTGGTGAAAGCGACACTGAGAATAGAGCTGAAGAAGCTGTTGAGAAAGCACTTAACAATCCTTTGTTGGATGTTGACGTTTCAGGTGCTAATGGTGCTTTGATTAACGTTGCAGGCGGTAATGACTTAACACTTGCAGAAGCTAAAAGAGTTGTAGAAGCTATTTCAGCGAAACTTGATGAAGATGCAAAGATAATATGGGGTGTTCAAATCTCAGATGATCTTGAAGGAACTATTAGAACAATGATTATAATTACAGGAGTTAAGAGTTCACAAATAATTGGGGGAGGACGAGCTAAATCGCTTCAACACAAAAAAGATATTGAGAGCGAGTTAGGTATAGAGTTCGTGAATTAAAATGGATTTTTCAAAAGTTAAGAGTTATATTAGTCATTGTTGGAGAGTTTTATTAGTGACTAAAAAACCTGATAAGATTGAATACAAAACAATTGTTAAGGCTTCTGGACTTGGTATAGCAGTAATTGGTCTGATAGGTTTTTTGTTGCAGTTATTTAATCAAATATTATTTTCATAAGGTGAATTTGAATGGTAATAAAAGAAATAGAATCAAAAAAAGAAGATGTTAAAGAAACAATTGTTAAGGCAGAAAATTCTCTGCCTAAAGAACCTGTTATTAAAGGTGCCATGACCAAAGAAGAAGTTGAAGAACGCTTAGAAGCTGAAATGAGTGAAGAAGAGGTTAAAGAGGAATTACCTAAAAGCGACGTTGACAAACCAGAAACTAAGATTTACGCTGTGAGAACAACTGCTAACAGGGAAGATCAGGTTATGGATTTTATTTCAAGTAATGCTGAAAGAAAAAAATTAGATGTTTTTTCAGTTATCAGACCTCATGGTATGAGAGGTTATATATTTATTGAAGCTGTGGATCGTACTAATGCAGAGCAAGCTGCGTATGGTATTCCTTACGCTAGAGGATTGCTTCCTACTGCTGTTGATTATAAAGAGATAGAGCACATGCTTGAGCAAGTCAAGAAAGAAATTAATATCCAAAAGAATGATATTGCTGAAATTATAAGTGGTCCTTTCAAAAGAGAAAAATGTAAAATTACAAGGGTTGACAAGCAGAAAGGAGAGATTGTTGTTGAGCTTCTAGAAGCAGCGGTTCCAATCCCTATAACTGTTAAGATTGATTCTGTCAAGGTTATCAGAAGAGACGAGGACGAAGAATAATTTTGTTTTTTTTATAATTCTTTTTTAATTAATTGCTTATTTAATTGTCTGTATATATTACTCTAAATATCTTTTGTTTTTAACCAAGAAACACCAACAGAATCAATAATTTTTTTGACATGCTCTTTGAAAGAACCCAAACCCTTCCAATCAACAATAACCAACTCAGCTTTAGGAACTGTTCTATCCAAAGCTTGTCGCAACATGTCTTCGTTAAAATTATCAAGCATATACTTTGGACAGACATGACCAACAGCGACATCAGAATACAGAATAATCTTCTTGAAATTAGGCGTGTGATGCAAACCACCAATACCAACTGCACTTTTATAGAAAGGAATGTCCATCTTCAAAAGCTCAATTATAACTTGTGCAACTACCTGGCCAGCATCAGGATTTTTCCATTCATTAACAGATGAACCAATCTCAATAAAAAAACAAGGAACATCCAAATAAGGACCATGATGTGTGCATTCCTGAATAACCTCATAATGAAGACTTTTTGATTTGGATTCCAACAATATTAAAGCCTGTTTAAGCCAACAAGCAGGAGAAACACCTAATTTTCCTGGTCTACCACCAAGCATGGCATCACCCCAATTACCCTGAGTATGAACACTCAATGAATGAATACCAGACTTACTCTGATGTTTGGTCGGAAAAATTATGAAATCACAATCAACTTCTTTGTCAATGTTTTCAAGATAAACAGAGTATTTGTCAAACAAGTGTAATGAAACTTCATGAGAGCCAATTAAAGGCTTAATCAAATCCTTCAAGAAAGAATAGATGTTCATACTAGCCTCATCAGAACAAGAGCAGATAATAGCTATTTTCATAGTAAAACAAACAAAATACTGCTTTTAAATCTTTTCAAAAATTTTATAAAACAATGCCCACCACGAAACATAATGAAATACAGGTTAGTATGTTTTAGCCTTGGTGGAACACTGGTTGATTTGGAAACAAATGTGTATGAGATAATATACAATTTTCTAAATATTAATGATGAAGAAAGAATGAACTCAAATGAAGACTTCTTCAACGAAAGAATATCCTACAATGAGTGGTTTGAGAAAGACGTGAATAAATGGCACAAAGCAGGAGCGACAAAAGATCTGTTATTGGAAGCAATCAAAGACGTAAACCCTAGAGAAGGAGCACTAGAAACAATCCAAAAGCTGAAGAACAACGGCTTAAAAATATTGATATTGTCTGACGGACTAGACATATTAATAAAAAAAGCATTTGGAATACACCAATCACTATTCGATGAAGTATTCATAAACAAACTATTCTTTGGAGAAGGAGGAAGCATAGTCGGAGGTAAAGCAACGCCTTATCCCCTGAAAAACAAGGTTGAAGGACTAAAAGAATTTGCCCAAAAATATCATATAGATATATCAAAATGCGTTTTTATAGGAAACGATAAGGAAGATGTCACATCAGCTCGAATAGCAGGATTATCAATGGCATTCAACTCCAAATCTGAAGCTTTAAACCAAGTATCTGACATAGTTATAGAGAGCAATGATATCAA
>JAHJDK010000119.1 GCA_018812505.1 Nanobdellota archaeon
TCTAAAATAAAATTTTTACTAATAAATTTTTTTTTCAAAAAATAATTCATATTCTTTTCAAGAACCTTAAAAGTTTCTGTAGGTTCAAAAGCAACTAATTTTCCTTTCGGCGTTAAATGAGAGAAAATCACTGAATACATACCTATGTTAGCACCTATATCTATAACAGTCCAATCATCCTGAACAGTTTCAGTAATCCACTTCTTAGTTAAAGGTTCACCTTCATAATACCACTCTAGTTCTTTTTTATTTTGATCAAGAATTCTATTAGGAAATTCAATCTCAAAAAAATTTGAATACTTAATTCTTAAACTTTTATTATCTTTGTGATTATGTGTAAAATTAGAACTAAACTTGTTTCCACAACTCATACAGCTATTTGCAAAGTCAGGTATTTTATCCTTGCAAACATTACAAGTTCTCGAATATAATTCATTAATGTTTTTTTTAAAATTCATCTTAATCAGTTACAACCTCATTAAAATTACACACATCACAAAGCTTTAATTCATCATATCTTCCTTCCAAATGAGCTTTTTCATATTCAAGTCTTTTTTCTCCATTCCATACCTCAGAGATAGTTTGTTTTTTCAAGTTTCCCAATACAACTTCACTCTTCCAATCAGCACAACACAAAATAACATCACCATTAACAAGTATGTAAATCTGAGTTAATAATCTTTTGCAAGGAACTTTTTTTATGTTTGAAGGACTCGTAATATCATAATCTGCTACGTTGCCTGCTCGATTCTCATATTTGAATATGTGAACCGCCACTCCTAAACTATTCCAATAGTTCCTAATATTACTAAATGAAGATTCTGAAAATCCAACTTTTAACATATGAATAGCTATTTTAGGTTTATTTTTTTCTCCTCTTAATTTGATGAATTCACTAATTCTTTTTTTTGTTTTTTCAAAATCAAGATTCTTCATAGAACTTTCATACTCTTCCTTTGTTGACCCATTGAAACTAAATATAACCTGATCAATTTTTGAATCAAGTAACTCTTTTGAAAGTTTATTTGTTAATAAAGAACCATTAGTAAATATTTTGATTACAGAAGCAGGATTTTTTTCCTTTGCATAATTTATGTATTTCACCAACTCTTTGTTCAAAAGAGGCTCGTTGAAAAGAAAAGGAAGTATATTCTGAACTTTGTTTTCTGAGCATTCATCAATTATCTTTTTATAGAGCTTCCAATCCATTATTTGAAAGTCTTTTTTAGCTTCAGTATGAGAATAAGGACAAAAGACACAATCAGCATTACACTTATTGCTAGTTTGGATTTGTACTGTGTTTGGAAAGCTTAATGACATAAAAAATCCTCTTATAACAAAAATTCAACAATAGTCAAACTATTCTCAATCTAAAGATAGGCATATTACGTTCGACTAACAAAAAGCTTTTGCTTTTTGAACATAAATTAAAAATTTATGTATCTTTTTTGTTGAATTTTTGAACTAAAATCTCAATCTAAAGGTTGTGGTATTAAACCTCAACAAAATCTCTGTTAAGATTTCAATAACAAAGATGTACACAATCTTTATAAATATTGTTCAATCTCAAACTTTTTATGAGAGGAAAAAGTAATATAAAACCATTAATGAAAAAGAATGATTCTAAGGAAGATCACGCTCTTCTTAAAACAGATGTTCTTGAAGATTCTAAAAATATAGTAATTGAATCAAAACAATTTCAAGAAAACAATCCATCTATTTGGCCTGTAGAATCTAACATTCTAATAGAGACTGTCAGCTATGAAAATGACAATTTACATATAATTTTTACCAACCTATCTGTTGAGCCAATAAAAATTATTTCAACAGGTGTCAAATACACCTCAAACAATACTGAAAGCATTGATTTTAAAGAAACAAACATCACTATTCCAAGTGGAGAATCAAAAATCAGTATTCCATGTCCAAATGGTAAACCATTCAAGTTCGTCGTCAGAACAAACAATGGAACAGGAGCAGGTAGTTCTTTAGATAATATTAATTGGTAAAATTTTATAAACCCTCTTTATTTCTCACATCTTGAGGGGTCATCACTATGTTGTATTTGCCTAAGCCACATTCTTGTCATTTACAGTGGCACATAACTGAAAAGTGTAATTTTCGCTGCACTCATTGCTACTTGAATGAGGATTATATCAAGCAAGAGCTTAATACTGAAGAGTGTTTTAAAGTTGTTGATAACTTCGTTGATTTCTGCATAAAAACTGATATTAAGAGCCACAGAAATATAACCTTGACCGGCGGAGAACCAATTCTTAAGAGTGACTGGTGGAAAATTCTAGAGTACATAAGCAGTTATAAGAAGAAAGGCCTAATTGATAGATTTTACATCATGACTAACGGTTCTACAGTAACTGATGAGATTATTAAGAGATACATCGAGCTAGGTGTGAACTATATGCAGATTAGTGTTGAAGGTATGGAAGTTATAAATGATGAAATCAGAGGAAAGGGAAACTTCAAGAAAGCTATTAATGGTGCAAAAATCATAATTCAAAACAAAATCCCTTTATCGTTCTCACTCACCTTAACAAGAAAAAACTTGGAAGATATTGAGCCTTTAGCAAGGTTAGCTGCTAGTTTAGGCGTTGGCGGCTTGGGTGTTGGCAGAATAGTTCCTATTGGTACAGGAGAAAAAATGAAAGAGTTAATGCTCACTCCAAAAGAGACAAAAGAATGGTACTTGGAAGCTGAAAGAATCAACCAGCGATTAAGGAATGATGGTATTAATTTTAAGGTTGATTATCATTGCTCTGACGGAATGTATCAATCCTTGAGACCTGGAGCAAATAATCCACAAACAAATCATGGCTGCTCAACTCCATTTGATGTTTTCACATTACTGCCTAACGGGGATGTTGTACCTTGCAGGAGATTACCAATTGTTGTTGGAAACATTAAAGAAAAGAGCTTTTTAGAAATACATTATTCTAGCAATAAAATCTGGAATTTGAAAAATTTTGCTAATAAGGCTGATGAGTGCAAGAATTGTGAAAGCCTAAAAGATTGTAAAGGTGGAGGAATGTGCATAGCGTATGGTTATTTTGGCACTCCTTACGCACCCGATCCTGACTGTTGGAAAGCATTTGGCGATAATTTAAGCGGTAAAAAATATCCTGAAAATCCTGATTCTGAAAAAATAACTTATTTCAAAAGGTATATCAACAATTTAAGATTTGATCTTGAGCCAATTACAAAAGAACAGCTTAACAGAAAGATTAGAAAAATAAAAATTGACAAACTAGACAAGGTTAAAGACAATGAAGTTGATGTATTATTTTTTGATTTTGAAGAAAAAGATTTAAATGTTGAAACTGGCAAAAAAA
>JAHJDK010000120.1 GCA_018812505.1 Nanobdellota archaeon
ATTATTAAGCCTCTTTTGAGCGGAAAAAATGGGAAAAATATTTTCATTTATGGGGCTCCGGGCATTGGGAAAACAGCTGCAATGCGCTTTGTTGTTAATGAACTGGAAGAAGAGACAGATGAAGTGGTGCCTATTTACATAAACTGCTGGCAGAAAAACACCACATTCAAAATAGTTGCAGACATCTGCGAGCAGCTTGGCTACCGCTTGACACACAACAAAAGAACAGAGGAATTGTTTCAGGTTGTAAAAAATATGCTGAACAAGAAATCAGCTGTTTTTGCTTTTGATGAAGTTGATAAGCTTGAAGAGGTTGATTTTCTATATGCCATTCTGGAAGAGATATACAAAAAATCAATTTTATTGATAACAAATGAGAAAGATTGGCTGGATGGCCTGGATGACAGGATTAAATCAAGGCTGCTTCCGGAAACATTGGACTTTAAGCCCTACAATCTTGAGGAAACAAGAGATGTGTTGAAACAAAGGCAGGGGTATGCGTTTGTGCCTGATGTTTGGGATGACGATGCTTTTGAATTAATAGTGAAAAAAACAGCAGAAGCGCAGGATATAAGGCTAGGATTGCATTTAATGAGGGAATCAGGCAATATTGCAGAAGATAACTCTTCCAGAAAGATAACTGCGGATAATGTAACTGACGCCATTAAAAAAATAGACCAATTTATAATAAAGAAAAGCGATGATTTGACAGAAGATGAGCAGAATGTACTTAGCATAATAAAGAACAATTCAGAAAAAAAGATTGGAGATTTGTATATCATCTACAAGGAGCAAGGCGGAGAATTGGTTTACAAGTCATTCCAGAGAAAAATTGACAGATTGGAAAAAAATAAATTTGTCAGCGTCAAAAAAATAACTGGCGGGCCTGACGGGAATACCAGCATTGTTAAATATGCAACTGAAACAAAGAAATTGACTGAGTTTTAAAATCTTACACTAAAATCCTTAAACTCATTGCTTGCTTTCTCAAACTTTATATCAATATTGCTTACTTCTGCTGCTTCAGGGCCCTTTTTACAAAAAGCAATTAATTCTTTTAATTTATCTTCAGGACCTTCTGCAACAACTTCTACAGTGCCATCTTCTTTGTTTTTTGCATAGCCTTTTAGCCCTAAACTTACTGCTGTTTTTTTGGTATAATGCCTGAAGAAAACTCCTTGAACATGGCCATTCACTATTATATGTACCCTTTGCATATACTTTCAAGAGTTTGTTTTATATATAAATCTTATTTCTTTCAGTATTGAAAATAAGCACTGGACATTGCTTATACTGCACTGGACATTCTCGCGTGAGGTATATAAACTAACTCTACGCTATATTTCCCAAACACCCCCGTGTTGATTATAAGGCAGGCAGGAAAAAGTCTCTATAACCAATTTCCTGCCCCACCCTTTTAATTTATAAGAATCAAGTTTCATATTAAAAATAAAAAAAGCCGCATAGCGACCTATTACAAGAAGTTAAGAGCTCAATTATGATATAAATCGTTTGAATATATAAAATTTTTCATTTTCATTGCGTGGTCGCATAGCTAGGTCTATTGCGAGGAGTTAAGAGCTCTTTGTTCGAAAGGGCACGCGGGTTCAAAACCTACGGGTGAAAATCCCGTCCACGCCGGTTCGTTAAAAAGTATTGAGGTGATAAACAATGGATATAAGCAATGAAACAATAAAAGACTTGTTTTACAAGCAGATAAGAGAACTAACATTAAGGACCCAGGACAGTTTTGATTTCCAGTTTTCTGGCAAATTGCTTGAAAAAGAGGTGGTTTAGATGGAAGAAGAATTTATTCAAGAAGCATTACCCTTGCCAATGGAAGAAACCTTTGACAAAGAGGAAGAATTGGACATTTATACTGAAGAAGGCATGGAAAACTATGTTGATGATGACGGCATTAGTGCGTCAGAAGAAGGATTCATGCAGGGTTATTTGGGTGCGTAAAAATGTTCAACATTTTCAAAAGAAGATTCATGGACTGGGAAGACTACAAAGCAAAGATTGATTTTATTGAGGATTTTTACTGGCAGCAATCTGTGAGGAAACAAAGTGTGAGAAATTTGTAGGTTTTCTATGCGACACAAATATATAATAGAACAAAAAGTTTAAATAGGTATGATCTTATCAAATATTATTAAGAGGCAATAAAAGATGGATAAGGAAACAATCATTCTCTCTAAGGAAGATAAAAAAATTCTTTTGGAAACATTAGGTTATGCTATTGATGAGGGAGGATTTATATTATCTGCTGACAAAGACCGAGCAATATGCCCATTTACCAATAGTCCAATAAAATTAGAAGATGCATCTATAATGCCGGGTTCTTTAATCGTTATGAATACTACTCCTGTAACTTTATCAGAATATTTCTACCAGTATCCTGATGACTGAGATACCTCCAGAGATTTCAATATTGCCTGAATTATTGAGACTTAGTATTAAAGAATTAATAGACTTATTAAAAAAATCTCCAGGTAAATTTGGGGAAAGTATAAAGGAACGACTAAAACAATTAGTTAAATCAAAAAAATACTTCATTTCTCTTTCTAAGGAAGATACAACAGAACTCTATAAAATATCCAAACAAGAATTATATAAAAGATTAGAACGATGCTTAGTTAGTCATTGGTCAATGAACTTAATTGCTTTAGGAATATA
>JAHJDK010000121.1 GCA_018812505.1 Nanobdellota archaeon
ATTTATGTTTATTGAGAATTTTTCATCAAATGCTACAGTAACTGTTTCTTTTATGGTGTTTGAGGTTAGTCCTGCAAGGTTTGTGCATATAATTTCAAATTCATATTCTTCTTCTTGAAACAGTTCAGGAACAGATCTTCTTGCTAACTCATTAAAATTCAGGTTTAAGTAATGTTCTTTTTTGTATGAAGAAAAGTTTTCTGGATTATAATCTTCAAATGTTTCATAAACACCATTTTTTGTGTATGTGCAAATGCTTCTATCAGTTGATGTGACTTTGAGAACTGCAGTTGGTTCTTGACTATCAATAATAGGATTGGGAGTTGTTGAGACTCCCAAAGATGGTGGTGATAAGTCATAAGCTATGTATAAATTTGTTGGGTGTATTAATTCATTTTCATCTATGCATTTGACATATATAGTTCTGTGTTTACCATCTTCGTCTGGTGAATCATCATTTAGGTAAAAACTGTTGTCTGTGTTGATGCCTTTTATTGTATGTTCTGTTACTTTGTTTGAGTCAAATAATAGGTTAAAATTATCTATTTGTGGTGGTGGAACAAAGAATGTTGAGTATTTACAACTTGAATTTTTTCCAGTATTTACAATTATGTCAAATACTTTTTGAGATGAAACACCTAATTTTGGAGTTGATAACCAAATATTCATATATGGAGAATTAACTTTAAATGGTTGTACTACTTCGCTAGGATTACCAACAAGATCTTGGGATGATATGTGTAGTTCGTAATCATCATTTACTAAGTATTCTTTTGCATACATTAAATAACGTTTGCTATCAATTGTTGAGTAACTAACGTCGAATTGTTTATCATCGCTTCTTAACACATAAGTCATTGATATATTTACAGGCTCATTGTATGAAACGACTATTTCAGGATAAGCATTAGTAACATTTATAGGTTCCTTTGTGTAAACAGGAATTGCTATTGCTTCAGCTATAAACATACAAAGTAATGACAATAAAATAACAATTGTTTTCTTCATAATAACAAGTTGTTTACTCAAATGTTATTTCCGGAACACTTGGTGGTTCAAGGTCAAGAAGTATGTATAATGAACTAGTTGTTTCATGACCTGAAATGTCTGTTAAAATTATAGACACTTGATTAAGGGTTTCTGCTGCGTTAGTACCATTAACTATAAGTGTTAATTCAAACCGACTATAATCCTCAGCATTATCTTTAATACATTCTTTTTCCTCACCTAAACATTTGTTTATACAACCCGTCTCACCTCCTAGTTGTTCATAGCATAAACTGATAGTATCACTAGCAACTTCTCCTATAATTGTGATTTCTCGCTCCCCAACAGTCGCATTATTGTCTGATGTTAAAAAACTCTTATTTCCGACTATTGCAATGATGTTAATATCTGGAGGGGTGTCATCAATAATTACACTAGTATATTCTGTTGATTGATGATTTGCATAATCTTTCAATGTAACTTCTATCGGCTTAAGTCCTTCATTTCCCCAATCAAACGTTTCAGGGATTATAAAATAATATTTGTTATTTATCTTTTGAGTTTCTAATGATATCTCTTCACCAACAATAGATATTTTTGCATACAAATCATAATCTTCATTGTTAACATCTGCAGTTATTGTTAGCGCTTGATTAGGTCTTATGTATTTTCTCTCTGCTTCTAAACTGAATGAAGGAATTGTTTTGTCTATTATTATTGTAAGTGCTTTTCCTTCCTTGTCAGTCATATAGTTACCCATTGGTCCAAAGCTGCCATTTGGTAGTATTTTACTGGCAGAAACTGTTAATGCATGAAGACCTTCTTCTAAGGTTGTATCAAATGAGCAACTAAACAAGTTCTTGTTAATCAAAGAACAGTCAACGTTTGATTCATCATTTAATAGTTTTGTGCTGATAATTTCTATGTCAAGCAATTCCTCAGAACCATCGTTATTTTTTGTGAAGTCCAAATAAAATATTGGTTGTTCATTATCAACAACAGTTCTTCCGTGTGTATCAATGTTTTCTTCTGTAGAGCCTTCTACATTGAATGTTGACAAAGTAGGCGTTCGTCCGTCAATAACAAAAATAATTGTTTCATTATAAAATTCATTAGAGTTCAACTTATTACCTGCTTGGTCTTCTATGTTAACAGTCACATTATAATGTCCATCTCCCCAACCATTTTCAGGGATGTACTCTATCTTATATTCTTTGAAACCAGCATTTTCACCCAGATAAGTTAGGTTTAATCCGTTGTCTTTTGTTTTAGTTCCAAAGAAAATATTATTTTTATATATTTCCAATCGCATAGAGTCTCTTTTTAATCCTGAGCCTGCTTTGTGTTCTTTAAAAGTTATACTTACAGGTTTGTTGTTTGGAATTGTGCCACCCATAGGTGTTACAGAAGTAGCTATGGGTGCGGCGTTATCAAAGAATACTAAGAATTCATTTGAAGAACCAATATTTAAACCGTCATCTAATCCAAATATTAATCTGTAGGTGTTATCTTCAGTTGCAGAGTAATCAAATTTAACCTGTTGACCGAACCATTTGTAGTAGTGGTCTTTATCTACAAGGTACGCTTTGTCTCCTGCGTTAATATTTTTTTCAAGTGAAGGTGTAAAACTTATTTTATGACCTCTTGTTCCTAAGAATTCAGAGTTGGTGATTGAATAAAATTTTCCATAATTCTCATAATCAGTTCTTCCTACAATTTCTTCAGTTATTAGGCTAAAAGACAAGTAATTACCTACTCCCCAAATACCTGGTAATGCTTGAACTGTTGAGTTTATGATAATCTCACTAGAACCTTTAGATACAGCGTTTTTAATTATTTTTTCATCCAAAATCGTCTTAGCACCCCCTTCTAATATTTGGTCGTAGTTATGACTTGGAATGGATACTCTACCTAATCCTTTTATAATATAAAATAAAACATTTCCTTGAATCTCACCAGTATATCCTGTTAGGAACAAGTTTTCGTCTCTAACAAGATGAA
>JAHJDK010000122.1 GCA_018812505.1 Nanobdellota archaeon
GCAGATAGCTTCTTGAAACATTTCGAAATGCTTTGGAGAATGGCAAAAAAGACCAAACAACAATAACCACTCTCAAATGGATAAAAATCAAAAATTTTATATATTAGTTTAATCTTTAAAAAGAACAAGGGGGTAAAGATGGAAAACAAAGGACCAATTCTAATAAGCTATCTATCATTAATAATATTATTAATAGTGCTACTCCAAGTATCAGGAGTGTTGAGAGGACTAACAATGTTTGTTGCAATAATCGCAGAAATACTAATACTAACAACAATAATAAAAAACAAGAAATGGAACTTCCAAACATGGTATGCATTCTTCATATTTGTTATAATACTATTATTTCTAGCAGCAAACACACAACAAGGACAAAGCGAGATAACACCAGCACTATCAGTTGAAATAGTAGTTGCACTAATACTAGGATTCTTCATAACAGTATTCTCAATAAACGCAGAAAGAATACCAAAAGTAGACGTTGTAGATGTAGAACCAGAAACAGAAATAATAGACCTGCCAGAAAAAAAAACAGCAAAAAAAACAGTTAAGAAAAAGAAAACAAACAGTAATAAAAAGAAAAACACCAGCAAAAAAAAACTCTAAAACAAGAATGAATCAAAAGCATTGAAAGATATAAAATTATTATTTCACGATAAAAAAACATCCAAAGCTTTCTGAGACTTATGAATCTTTGATTCATGACCAAAAAGACGACAAATCTTTTTGATGTTTATTATGCCTAATCAACCTCATAGGAGGATTGACCAACTTCCAAGAAAAACCCCACTTCTTAAGCATCTCCTCAGCATTAGGAGAAATCTTAGGACTAGCAAGAATACCAGAAACCTTATCAGTACCTTTCAACTCCTTAATTTTTTCAACATACCGCCTAAGCTGCTGAACAGCATCCAAGCCAGAAGTGTAACGCTTACACTCAACAACAATTAAAGAACCATTACTATTATGACCAAACACATCAATAAAACCAAACTTAGTATGCTCCTCCCTGCTCAAAGGCTTAAAATCATCACTAATCAAAGAAGGATTCTGCTTAATCATATCAGACATATCAGCCTCAGTACCAGCCAACAACTGCTTCTGACCATCCTCTAACTTACGAGCCATGAAATCATAAACCCTAGAGATTTCCAACTCCAAATACTCCTTGGTCAAAGAATTATAAGCCTTGAAAAGAACACCATAATCCTGCTTTATAAGCTCAACAGAACCACCAGCCTTCATATAATTAATAGGATTACCACCTTCAGGCTGATGAACAAAAATAGTACCATCCTGCTTCACACTAACCAAACGATCACCCTTACCAAGAGAGGCCTCAGCCCTACCACTATAAACAATTTTACACTTACAAAAGAAAACTATAAACTCCTTTCTCCTGCCAGCTTCCTCAAACAAAACCTCAAATTTCCCCAAATCCATAAAAAAAGAGAAAAGAAGGTGATTAAAAAAGTTTACGGAATTCTAAAAAATTATGATATAATCAGTTCAGAATTAGTTTTAACATTTATTTTATATCCCTCTCCTGGGTAGAAATCACCTATTCTATTAATCCACTGATTAATAGGTTGAGGCAGATACTCAATAGTATTACCTTTTTCATCCTGAACCTTAACTAAAATACCCGCATCAATCAAAGGTAGAACCACCTCCAAACCGTCTCTCATAACATTTGGAAAACCAATAAAATTCCAACCAGTATTCAAATCAATAACAAAAGGCAACTGTGCAATTGAACCTTCTATTATTAAATCAACATCAGAGGAAACCTTAATATCATAACCCTCTGTTGGAGAAAAATCTCCAATCTCATTAATCCACCTATTAACTGGAGAAGGCAAGAACTCAACAGCAAATCCATTGTCTGCTTGAACTTTAATTAGAACACCTGCATCAATCAAAGGTTGAAGAACAGCCAACATATCAGGATTTTTAGGAATCAAATAAGAAGAAAATAAATTCCAACCTTTTTGAAGATGGATTGTCTGAACATCCCAAGATGCATCACAATACAAGTAATGTTTGCCATAAACCAAACCACAGCCCTTTTGTGTATTAAGGAGATTTCTAGTAGTGGAAGAAGAGATTGTACCTCCTTCACAAAATAAATCAACCTTTGTTTTTCCAGAATTTGAACAAACAATGTTTTTATTTAAAAAATTATCAAAACTTGTCGATTTCAGAACAATTCCATAATCATAGTCATCAATAATATTATTATACAATTCATTATTTGAAGATCTATCTAATTCAATACCCTCATAATTTGTGTTGTAAATAACATTACTAGATATGTTATTATGTGCAGAATTTTGTAAACCTATACCTATAATATTATTAGATAACTCATTATCAACTACTATATTCTCATCTGAATTACTTTGCAAATAAATTCCCTTGTTATTATTAATAATAATATTATTTGATACTAAACTGGAATCAGAGTAATGTATATTAACTCCATTTGACCAACCAGCAATCAAACAATTTTTTATTTGAAAATCTTGTTTACCATAAATAAGTATTCCTGAATCTGTTGTTAATTTCGGACCAATAATTCCTTTAATAGGCATTCCAGAAGGATTTTCATTTGTAGAACAATCAAACAATGTATAATTATCTTTATAACTAAAAACAAATCCTGAATCATAATTATAAACCCACATTTCACCCTCAACAATATTATCATCTAAAAACATTTGAGATTCCTGAGGAATTGAATCAACTTCAATCTTAAAATAATTATTTGTAAGTTTGTCAAAAAAGTGAGAAAAAACAACTGTTTTCATTTCATTTGAACCAATAGAAACAGAAACAGATTCAACAAGTTTATCATTCAAATAAAAATTAACAAAAACATCCTCAACAAAAAAATCTGATTCTCCATCAAGTGCCACAACAACTGTTATATCACCAGATTCACCAAATTTAATGGTGTCATCATATTGCAGATTTTTAATCCAAACATTTCTTAAGGGACCTATTGCTTCATCGGCATCGTCAAAATCAATGTCTGAGTTAGTATGACATGTCTGAGGGCAATTCTTAGGTTTTGGTAAATCATTCTTGCCCCAATAACAATAACCATCATTATCATTATCAGAACAAAAAACATTTGTACTAGGTGAAGAAAATGGAGCAACAGGAAAAACAAAACCCATATCATAATAATCATACTCCAGTACACCATAACCATTATCCCCCCAGTCATCTCCCCAAGAATTCTTTATTATAATTTTATTGTTTTCGTCAAAACCAGCAAAAACGATTGCGTGATTCCAAGATACTACCTCCATAGCTCCTGGTCCATTTTCAAATAATTTCCCTTTCAACCAATTTATATAAAACTGAGGAACAAAATAAACAGATGAAAGTGATGACAACAACCAGGTTTTCTCAGGATTTTCACAAATGTCGCAAGGAACATTTGATGCTTGATAAGAAAAACATTCTTCGTCTACGACAAAATTACTTATCATAGACCCAAGAGCCATCCAATAAAGACCACCTAGACAATTTCCACCCCAACCAGGACAAGAAACCAATTGCTGTTCAGACAAATCCACATTTAAATGCTGATTATAATAAAGATTAATCACACCTTCAACAGCACCAACAGCTGCATGAGCCCAGCAAGAACCACAACCATCCTGGTCTCTAATGGGAGTCATCCAATTTTCACCCATGAAATCTCTATAATCAAAATTATTAGGATAAGGTATAAATGAATAATTAATATATTTAGCACTAACTAAAGGAAACAACAACAATGCTAAAATCAACAAAAATACCTTTTTCATTTTCCAATCCTATAAACCCCTCCCTTGTAAAAGAAAAAATCATAAGGAATTCTGAGAGTATCAGTATCATATTGTAATTTTTTTAAATCACGATATAATTTCTTAGAAACTTCTGTATCACCAGCAACCCAAGACGACTTTTTCTCATTAACAAAATCATCAACAAGACTAATTTTAACATTGTGCTGCTTAGTCCTTAACTGAATAGAAGTCTTATCCTTTCGTATATTTTTAGCAGACTGAAAGAAAAAATCATCAATGACCAATTCAGCATCAAAAAGTTCTGTCTTGATTTCTTTTAATTGAATAGAAGGATTCAACAAACAAGTCTCATCACAAATATTTTTAAATTCTGAACCGTCCCTAATAAACATAAAA
>JAHJDK010000123.1 GCA_018812505.1 Nanobdellota archaeon
AGAAGAATAAAACTAAAAATCAAAAGAAAAATCATCGCAAAAGAACAAATGAAAGATGATGAAGCTGTTAAAATACCTCTAACAGAAGTAAAATTTCTGCCAGACAGCTACAATATACCAATTTCAACCATGATTTATGGAGATAAAATATGGGTTTTAATCCCATCTGAAAATGACCACATCTCATTATTAATAGAATCAAAAAAACTAACCCAGTCTTTTCTAAATTATTTTAATCAACTCTGGAAAATAGCTAAACAGTGAAAATCAAAGCTCGTATCCTAAAACCTTGAGATCAAGAACTAAACCCTTCAAAATCTTGTAATCAAACAATTCAGAAGGATCAATCCATAAAAAATCATCATGCTCATCCCTCGACACAACAAAAGCCTGATTCAATCTACACTTGAAAACATACATCTCATAAACCTCATCATCACTTGACAAGTCATCCATGAATGGCTCAGCCTCAATTAATATCTCAAAATCAGTCACTCCAAGCTCCTCATTCAGCTCTCTGACCAAACATTCCTTTGCAGATTCACCAAGTTCAATATGTCCTGAAACAAAATTCCAGTAATCAGGGAAAAATCTCCTGTCAGGATTTCTATGCAGTAACAAAATATTTCTCTGTTCATTCTCAATAACGCAAGACATCAACTTCTTATTCATTCAAACCTCGTTATGACTATTGGTTTGTCAAAAACCAACACAGAATGCTCTGCCTGACTTATCAAGCCATTATTTACATCAGGCAATGGTGGAAAACCGCGAACAACACCTGCTTTTATAAGCTCATTCAAACCAAACTTTGTCTTTCCGACACCATGAGTTTTAGTCAGCCATCTAAGAGCAAAAGCCAAACCCTTGTATTGTTCTATATCCTTCAGAATTTGTCTAGTAAATGGACTTCTCACAGGTTTTCTGGCTACCTGCATAAAAACGGTAGGGTTTCCGCGCTCACAAATCATGCCTGCACCATTACTTGCAAAAGGTTCAATAGCTATTGATTGTCCTTCAATCAATTCTTCCTTGTTTCCTGAATCAAAATTAGGAATTGAAGGAGACTCATGAACAGTATACTTATTAATTCCGTGACCTGAAAGATTCCTCACAGGCAAAAAACCATATCCTTCTATCACTTGTTGTATTGCTTTGCCAAGCTCACCAATTGCAACTCCTGGCTTCACAAGTTTTAAAGCAGCATTAACAGCGTCTCTTGAAGCCTTGACAAGAGCAGCATTGTCACCTAAATCAACTGTCAATGCATTATCAGACACATACCCATCAACATGTGCTCCAACGTCAAGCTTAACAATGTCACCTTCCTGCAAAACAGTAATATCACCTTCTTCAGGGCAGTAATGTGCTGCAATATCATTTCTTGAAATCTGAACTGGAAAAGCCGGCTGTCCGCCTAAAGATTTGATTTTCTCCTCGACAGCATCACATATATCAATAACTTTTACACCTACTTTGATAAGTTTAGAACCATAGTTAAGCGCTTCTGCAGCTATCCTGCCTGACTCCTTGAATTTTTTTAGAACTTCCGAATCCATAACTATCTATTACTCACATATAATATATAAAAGTTTGCAAGAAAAAATACTACAACATAACTCCTAAAATAGTTCCAATAATTATCAAAAATCCTGCTGTGTAGAAAAAAGCATCATATATTACTTGTTTGAGATTCATTTCTTCGCCTCTAGTAGAATATTGCTATTAAAACCCTGTCCATCTGTTCAAATCTGATTTTCCCAGGGTCTGATGTAGGATTATTATCACCTTTCATGATAAAGTATGTTCCTTGTTCATCCTGTCCCTTATATACTACTCTGTGAATTATGTTTCCGTCTGCATAATCTGACCTGTATGAAACTATATCTCCAACTTCTATGTCGCTTTCTGTTTCAGGAACCACTTCTAAAGCACTTGAAGATTCATCTATTACAGGATCCATTGAATTTGTATTTGTGAAGATTGCCCATTCAGCATCTTGAATGTCTAGAATAACTCTGTTGCTGTACACCTCTATTTGTTCGTTGGTTATCCAATCGCCTGGTGATGCTCTTTCTGGTGAAACATCTAGATTCAGCGGATTTAAGACGCCAATAACTTCGTCAGCTTTTTCTTTTATGATATGAACTGTAGGAATATTTTTGTCAAAATTTACAGGACCTATAACTGCGCCAGTAAGTGCTCCTGCTAGAAATATGCTTACTGCACCCAAAATAGCAAATATTTTTTTACTCATAAGTAGTTAATGGTTAAACTAGTATTTAAATCTTTCGTTTTTTAACTACTTAGAAGTGATTAAATCAACTGTACTATCATAAATAGGCTTAAAGCAAAATTCACGAATACCTGACTTAGGAGGCTTTCTAGGAAGCAAACGCAAAAACAAGTTAAAAACATCCCGAACTAATGAATTCTCATAACTCTCATCCAAAGAAGTATGAGTATCCAAAGCAGCCAAACCAACAATATCAAACAAGAAATCTTTATTATACTTATAAAAAATAACCATGTTCTTAGGAGTATTAACCATTTCACGAGTTAAACGACCAGACTTAGAATATATCATATCTGCAGAATCAACAGCATCCTCAATAGAGCTATAATAACTTCTGACAGCAGCAGCAAAATTCCTGTCTCTTGTAGCACCAGTCACAACACCAGTATCAAAATGTTCCTGCAAATAACCCAAAACACCATTTCCTTCATGCCAATTAGTTTTAAAAACATAAGGTTTAGGATCAACCTTGCAAAAATCAAGAAAATAATACCAAGAGTCAAATCTCCTTAGAGCAGCTCTGTGGATACGCTTGCCATCAGGATGCTTTTTAATTTCAGGAATTGACAAGCCATTTCCCTCTTCCTTAATTTTAAGCAAACCAGAAACAAGTTCGTCAAGACTATATTTTGACCTGACATGTCTAAAAGATTCGTAATCAATACCTCTTGATTCAAGAAATTTTTTCCAGCTGTCAAACCTTGATGAAACTGAAAAATAAATGTGCTTAGTGTGACTATTTCCTTCAACAACCATTCCTTTATGACTTAAATCCTGACCTTTCTTAAACAATTGATCAACTTCCAACTCGAGTTCCTCATTTGATAAAGAAGTAGTAGTCAATTTGACATCATCAGGATTAAGACCTTTCTTTATTAAAACATCATCCCAACCTCTACAATGTCTGTCAGCAGCATGCATCAAGTCAGAATGTTTGTTACTGATATAACCAGGATTAAGAGGCTCACCCTTCTCAACAAGTTTATCAAATTCTAAAAACACTTTTTCAGAATCCCATTTTTTCCTAATGCGATAAGAAGAATAGTCAAATCCCAAAGCATCAACAAGTCCTGACCAACCATTATCAAAACGCCTGTCAGCAGCATGTACACAACTCTTGATAAAAGAATCATCACCTTTCAAGATAAGATTCTTATTCAGGCTTTTCTTCTCAGATGCCAGTTCTAGCACCTTCATAATTATTTCAAGATTAGTTACATGAACGCCGCCTCGCTTTATATCTGCAGGATTAAATCCAAAATCAATCAAACCATCATCATAAGAATTATAATGATTAATTACTGCTTTGTAAATATCAAGATAATTAGTCTTAACATAGTTGGAATGCAAAGGCTCACCACGTTCAGACAGTTCAAGAAATCTGTTTTCAATCCTTGCTCTATCCCAACCAAATTGTTTAAGAATCTTATGAACAGGAAGACTAGCTCCTTTCAAAGTATCCTCCCAAAAAAACTTTCCACTGTAAAAATTATTACCTTTATAATATAACTTACGATAAGGATTACCCTTTTGCTGCAATGCCGAAGGACTCAAATCAGCATTTTCTTTATAGTAAGCAATCCTTAAATCCTTATGAAATTCTTCTTTCTTACGCTCTTTAGCTCTCAGTTCTAACTGTTCATACGTCAAACCAACAGCAGAAATTAGTTGTTTCCATGTATCAAAGTAATATATATAAGACCTAAAAAGCCAACGACAAGGACCTTTTTGAACTGCTCCAGATCTTAAATCATAACCTTCATTCCAAGCAATCATAACACCCTCAAGTAATTCCTCTTTTGTGTGCTTTCTACCTTTAACCATAAAAACAAGAAATTAAAAGAGATATAAAAAGAATTACCTAAAAACAGTATAAAGAGAACAAAACAAGAATAAAAAATTAATAAAAAAAATTAAAATTATTCTAGATAATAACCTGTTTTCTTTGGATCAAATTTCCAAGTTGCAGACAATCTTTCAGTTCTCTTGTAATACTTAACAAGTCTATGTATCTTTGAATCAGTAAGAATCAAACCTCTCTTTGCAGGTTCGTCATGCTTGTTAGACTCCAAGTGTTTCCTGACAAAAATAGATTTTCTGATTAAAGCTAATAAATCCTCAGGAATCTCATTCAGAATACCTTTTTCTTTCAAGATTTCAGATATTGACTTGCCAACAACTATCTTGACATCAGGTATACCATAACGATCTCTTAGCCTAACACCAATTCTGGATGCAGACAAACCTTCTTTTGCATATTTTACAATTAATAATTCTACTTCCTTGGATTTGTATTTAACCCACGAAGGAAGCGCCGTCTTTACAGGTTTAGTACTGCCAGACTTTCCTTTCTTTCTCGAATGCATTCTAGCCATTTTATAATCCTCCGGTAAGAAAAAGTGAACTCTCTTACCCAGCATAAGTAAGCCACAAGACCGACTCATCCTTGTTGTTTTTACAAAAAGAAAAAAAGGTTATTTATAAAATTAACCATTTATCTGCAAAATAATATTAGGATCAGGACATATAGCTGCAAATCTAAACCTATCGCTAACCTTACAAACACCTGGAAAATCACCTTCTCTGTCCTGCATATCAGTTATGATTTGAAAATGCAGATGTGAAGGCCAATTGCCATTCACAGGATAATCACCAACCCAACCTATAACCTCTCCACGATCAAACTCTTGACCAACCCTAAGATTATTAAGAGAATTCAAAGAGAGATGACCATATAAAGTGTAAAAAGTCCTGCCGCCAATCTCATGTTCTAAAATTATTGTTGGACCATAATCACCATTTCCATCATTATTTTTAAAACTATGAACTCTAGAGCTCATAGGAGCTAAAACTTCTGTTCCAGGAGGAACCCACATATCAACTCCTAAATGCACAGTTCTCCTTTCTGAACCGCTAAAAACAGTACTATAATTATATATGAGTCTATTCTCATTGTATCTGCCAATTCCAAAAGTAGAACCAGAATCAACTATTTTACCAGCCACATAATTGCTGAAAACATCAGGATTTGAAACGTCAACAAAAGCTAATTCAGAATTATTACTGGTTAAATCAAACACATAAAAAGGTGAATTTCTATAGCTTATTGATAAAACTTCTCCAAACAAATCCTTATTTTTTCTTATTAAATCAGCGATTTTCATTTTCATTTTCATTTTTCATTTTTCATTTGGCAAAACATACCACACATTCAGATTCTCATAAGGACCGCTTTCATCGACCTCATGATCGCCAGACAACATGCATTGTTTTAAAAGTGTTCCGGCGTAATGAAAACCCATGTTGTGGAATGATTGGTTTATTGGTGTGTGACAAGCTCTCGCTTCAGCATATATAAGATCAACATCATCTCTTATATCTTCAATCAATTCTTTGGTTGCAAGAGTGACTAAACCCTGACCCCTGTATTCTCTTCTAGTGGCCATCTCGCTTAATTCACAAATGCTAAAATTTTCTTCTGATAAAGTCATTTTTGTAATTTCTGCAACCACTGTTGAGACTATTTGATTGTTTCTTGAATCCCTGACACCATAAACGACTGAATGACTAATCATTTCTCTAACGGCTGATGCATTCAAATCAGTTGTGTAAGTATTGAAAGCTTCGCTATAAAGATCAACTAGGGAATCGACTTCTTGATTAGTTAATGATTCGGATGTTAATCGTTCTATAGAATAACCTTCCGAAAGTCTACTTCTCATGTGAGGTTCTGTTGACAACACAGATTCAATCAATTCTCGTTCTGCAAGCATCACCTTTTCCGGGTCAGATCTATCGCTTAAGTTAACACCTATGTACAACAAATCTGTTCCTATGTGTCCATTGTTAAGCGAGATTCTTGCTTCAACATTTCTTTCATATCGAGCGGTTGTGAAGAATCTGGCGTTTAATCTAGTAGCGTTTTCTTCAATCATTAATTGTTCTCCTCGAAACACAAGGTCATCTATAGAATCTGCATCATGATGAATCTGAGTTGAGAAAAATTTTATCCGATTATTTCTATCGTCAAAATAAATTTTCCCAATTTCACCTATGCTTGGATTGATGTATTCCTGGTTTTGTATTTCTTGATTCATTTTTTGCTCCAACATAATTTATTTATGTATCTTATAGAAAAATTTAAATAGTATAATAACTTAATGTAAAATAATTCACAAAAGAAAACAAAAAAGTAAAAAAATGCCAACTGTAGCTCATGTCGTAGAAAAAATAATTGAAGAAAAACCATTCCTGCAAGAAGCACTAAGTAAAGGAATAATAAACAACGCCGCCCTAGCAGACAGTCTAAAACCAGATATAGAAAGAGAGCTAAAAAAAGAAGTCAAATTCTCAGCAATCAACATGGCAATAAGAAGAATAGGTGAAAAACTTGAGAAAACATTTGTTGAAAAAGCAAAATTTGACAGCCAAACAGATATAACCATCAAATCAAACCTTGTGGAAATAACAGTCTACAAGATGGAAGACATACAGTTAAAACTAAAAAAAATATATGAAATCGTCGACCTGAAAAAAGGCGACTTCATGACAATAACACAAGGATTATATGAAGTGATGATAATAGTGAATGAAAAACACGAAAAAGAAATAACAAAAATATTCTCTAAACAAAACCTGAAAAAAATCATCAATGAGCTAAGCAGCATCACAATAAACCTTTCAGAAGAATCACTTGAAGACATAGGTTTATTCTACACAGTCACAAGAGCGCTGAATTGGGAAAATATCAACCTGATAGACATAGTATCAACTTACACTGAAATGACCTATATAATAAAAGAAGAAGATGTGGCAAAGGCATTTAACACATTAAGCAAATTAATAGATAAAAACAAATAAGAATTTAATAAACACTAATTCTAAACACATTTTCAAAACTTTTTTAAATACATCACTTTTCCAACCACCAATGGTTATTACACAAACAAGATCAAAAAGGAAGCCATCAGGTGGCAGATACAAAGTCATGCCAACCAAGAGAAAGGCACAAAAAGGCGGAATTCCAACTCACACAACTATTGGTGAGAAAAGAGTTAGAGTAGAAAGAGCAATCGGCGGAAACAAAAAAATCAAGCTTTTACACATAAACAAAGTAAATGTAATGAATCCAAAAACCAAGAAGAGCAGTGTTGAAAGCATAAAAACAATTGCAGAAAATCCTGCAAACAGACACTGGATAAGAAGAAATATCCTAAGCAAAGGAGCAGTAATCGAAACTTCAAAAGGAAAAGCAAAAGTCACAAACAGACCAAGCCAGGAAGGATTCGTAAACGCAGTTTTGATTTAAAAGTTACTCATTCCAATCTATTCTCGTGTTATTTCTTTTCGCGTGTTCAGATGTGAATTTACCTTTAGAGTAGCGTTTTGATAATTTCTCAATATTTTCATACAGTAAACTTTCAAAATCCCAGCCATAAAAATTACAAATCATAGCCAAGTACCACATGACATCACCAATGTTTTCTTTAATGCCACTTGTTTGGTCATTGTCATGATTGACTGTTTTTTTTATACAACCAACCAGGTCACCAGCTTCACCAGCAACACCCAAACCCCAAGTCATAATCTCTTTGTCTTTATCGACATTTTTTTTTGCCGACTGTTTGCATTTTAACTGATATTCTTTTAAATTCATTTTACCAATAATTATTTTATATCAAGTATTTAAATAATTCTAAACAGTATTTATTACTTATAAGTAGTTAATAATCGAAAGATTTAAATAGTTGCATTAACAATAACACTGTATGCCAGAACAACTTTCATTAGATCAGCTAGTATTCATGAACTCAAGAGATAAAGGAATGGAAATAGCCAAAAGCGTGATAGACAGAACACAAACAGACACCAACATATACGACATTGAGGAATGCAAAAGATGTATTCAACAATACCATGAAGTAAGAAACATTCCAATACCATCACACATACAAAGAACACTAAACACAAATAAAATAACACCTCGACTAAAAGGACTGTATGCTGGAATAATGAAACAAACAGTTCTAGAAGCAGAAGCAAAAATCCACACCACAAGAATATTCTACACTACAATAAACGACAAAGTTGCACTAACAAACTTCCAGCAAAAAAACAGAGTAGAACAAACAAAGGAATATGATGCATTAAGAGAACAATACTTTATAAAATAAACTTCTACAGTTAAAAAAGTTAAAATAATCAGCTTTTCTCGTAAATTTTTTGGTTTTTTCTAAAGAGGTTTTTTAAAGGGTGTTTCATGATTTTAACTTAATGAAAAAACGATAACTTTAAATATCAGTTGAAATTAATAGTTATCAAATGATAACAAAAAATATCAAAATGCGTATAACAAACTATTTTTTTGAAAATCCGACAGTAAGATTACGGGTTAGAGCAATAGAACGGGAGACAAAATCTGCTCTACCATCAGTCATCAGATATACAAAAGAACTACAAGAAGAGGAAATACTAAAAAAGCAGCTAATATCAAATGTGACCTTTTTCTCAGCAAACAGATCATCAAAAAAGTATTTGCTTCAAAAAAAACAATACAATATTGAACGAATCTACTCATCAGGACTTCTGGATTTCCTTATAGAACAATACAGCAATCCTACAATCATATTATTTGGGAGTTACTCTAAAGGGGAAGATTTTGAAGAAAGCGATATAGACATATATTTGCAGACAGAAAACCCGAAAAAATCAAGTATTAACACTTATGAGAAATATTTATCAAAAAAATACAGTTATTTCAATATAAAAGCTTAAAACAGATAAACAATAAAGAACTTGCAAACAATATTATAAACGGACAAATACTAAACGGGTTTTTAGAGGTATTCTAGACGATGAA
>JAHJDK010000124.1 GCA_018812505.1 Nanobdellota archaeon
TATTAGATAGACAAAACTATTATTGCAGAATAAAAATTGGCTCTCAAAAGACAGCGATTGATCCCCCAAGAGTTCCTAAAGAACTACGTATCTTCGACTTCTAAAAGAGAGTCAATTTTTTCAATGACATAAAAGATGAGCATCGATGACAAGGACAAGAAAATTATTGAAGAACTAAAGAAAGACAGTAGAACCAGCATTAGAGATATTTCTAAAATCACAGGTATAAGACCAAGCACGGTTCATCAAAGAATAAACAAACTCAAGACATCAAACACCATTGAGAAATTCACAATCAAATTAAACAACAAACTGATTGGAGAAAATTTCATTGTTTTCATGTTTGTTTCTACAGAAGAAGACTTGGACGAAGCATTGTTCAAGGACAAACACATAAAAGAGGTTTTTGGAATAACTGGAGAGTATGACCTTTTATTCAAGCTAAAATTCAAGAATGTCGAAGAGTTCAATGATTTTGTGCTTGAATTCAGAAAAAAAACAGGAGTTAAAAAAACCATAACCATGGTTGGAACAATAACATTAAAGGAGGAAATCTAAAGAAATATAAATAAACACTGTTTTCGAGTAATAAAAATGCCAGATATTGCAAATGTTTTAATTGTGGAAGACGAATTTGAAATGAGTGAAATCATAAGAGATACTATTTCTACAACTTTAGGAGAAGTTCATATTGATGTAACACCTTTCGGAGATGAAGCTTCAAAATTATTATCACAAAAAACCTATGATTTAATAACTTTAGATTTGAATTTAAAGAGCAAATACCACACTAAAAAAATCGTTGATGGCATAGACATATTACGAGAAGTACGGCAAAAATATAATGGAGTGCCGGTCATAGTGATTAGTGGTTCAGGAGCACAAAATCCTGCATACGTACAAAAAATTCTTGAGATGGGTGCCAGCAAATATATGAGCAAACCATTTAATATTTCTGAATTACAAAGTGTAATTAGAGAATATATAAAATAGTTAATAAAAAATTCTTATTTCAGATTTAAAAAATTATTGAAGAACTTAAAGAAATATTACTTTAAATATTGAGCAATTTCAGCCAGATAAGATTCTACAGAAGTATGATGGCTATCAGCGTTATAATTTGGACCACCTCTATGAACATCATGGGTTTCAGTATCCACACACACAGGTACAACATCAGCGATATTCTTTGGTCTGCCTGAATAAACATTTCTAACTGGATTCACTCCAGTCATCATTGCCAAATCAGTAGGAGGTATTGTTGCAGCTGTTATTATCATTTTGCTAATAGAAAAGCTTATAAGTTATATTAACTTAATGTTAAAAATTTAACAAAATAAAAGGTGATTTGTTATTGTAACTGTTTCGCATATAACCAAGAAAATACTGAAAAACAAAATTTTTGTGCATGAAGCACTAGCAAAAGAACTCATAAATATAGGCGCACTAGCTGAAAGTATAAAGCCAGAAGTGGAAAAGGAACTAGGAGAAGAAGTAAAGTTAGCAGCAATCTCCATGGCAATAAGAAGATATATTGAAAATGAAAAACAATTCTACAAAAAAGTGCAGCTCTCAAAACAATCATCACTATTAATAAAATCAAATCTGTTTGAAATATCAGTATTGAAATCCACAACAATCTACAGCAAACTAATAAAACTATACGAAACAGTAAACTTTGAACAAAACGACACATTAAACATAATACAAGGAAACTACGAAATATTAGTGATAAGCAACGAACAATACAAAGAAAAATTCCTAGAAATACTAAAAGAAGAAAAAATAAAAAAAATAACTAAAGACATATCATCAATATCAATAAAAATACCAAAAGAAAACATGGACCAACCAGGGTTCTACTATGCAATCACCAAAACACTAACACTAGAGAATATACCAATAACAGATATAGTAAACACAGAAACAGAAGCAACACTAATACTAAAAGACAAACACATATCAAAAGCATATGACCTTTTAAAAAAAGAAATAACAACAGAATATCACAAAGAAAAAAAATAATTCAATAAATTTATATATTGAACAAAAAAAGAATAAAACATGATATTTAAACCAACAGAAAAAGAACTGGAAAAATACGCCAACATACTAGTAAATTTTGCATTAAACAATTACAAAGGCATAAAGAAAGGAGATGTAGTTGTATTGCAGGTTCCTGAATGTGCAAAACCAATGCTTATACACTTAAGAAGAGCAGTGATGAAAGCAGGCGGACACGCAATAACACAATATTTTCCAGATGATATGAGCAGAGAATTTTTTGAACTTGCAACAAAAGAACAACTAGAATTTTTTCCTGCAAGATACTTAAAAGCACAGATAGAACAATTTGACCATTCAATATACATAATCGCAGAAACAAACAAGAAAGAACTTGAAGGAATAGACTCAAAGAAAATAATGTTAAGACAAAAAACCTTCAAGCCATACATGGAATGGCGAACAAAAAAAGAAAACCAAGGAAAATTCACCTGGACACTCGCGATGTACCCAACAAGAGCAATGGCCAAAGAAGTTAACATGACCATAAAAGAATACTGGAAAGAAATATCAAAAGCCTGCTTCCTAAACGAAAAAGATCCTGTGCAAAAATGGAAAGATATAGCTAGCGAAGTCGAGAGAATAAAAAAAGAGTTAGATAAATTAGCAATAGAAAAAGTGCACGTCAAATCAGCAAAAACTGATGTGTGGGTTAAGCTAGGAAAAAACAGACAATGGCTAGGAGGATCAGGAAAAAACATTCCAAGCTTTGAAATATTCATCTCCCCAGACTGGAGAGAAACTAATGGCCATGTACAATTCACAGAACCACTATACGCTCATGGACACCTAATAACAAATACATATTTGGAATTCAAAGATGGACTAGTAACTAAAGCAAAAGCAACAAAAGGAGAAAAAATTCTGAAAGAAATGATTTCACAGGAGAACGCCAACAAAATAGGAGAATTCTCACTCACAGACAAAAGATTCTCAAA
>JAHJDK010000125.1 GCA_018812505.1 Nanobdellota archaeon
TAGGCTACTAAGAAAGTAGTCATATTAACCATAAAATCTACATTAATGTAGAAGAAAAGGAGTATGTATTATGATATTAGACATTTCAGAAAGATTGATAATTCTGAACAATTTTCTTCCGGGAAAAGGAGACTTGAAAACACTTATTTTGAGTAAAGATATGAGGGATAAACTATCTGTTACTCAAGAAGAATTGGAAGGCGTAATTGATGAAAAGAATAAAAATTTGATAGACATATCAAAAGCAAAAGAAAACACCATTGAGATAGATTTAACAAATAGTGAAATTTTAATGTTAAAAGAACAAATTGAAACATTAGACAAACAAAAAGAAATCAGAGCAGGTTGGGAAGACCTATGTCTGAAAATTAAGAATTTATAAAAGAAAGGAATTCAGAAAATATGTCTGAAAAAGAAATCATCGTAAATGATGAAAAAGAAAACAAAGAAAATCTCGTAAAATGGGAAGAGGCAATAGAGAACGGATTAACCGAAGAAGAAGTAATAATGGGAGTCAACCATAATTTAATATCAGATGAGGGGATAGAGGAAGTCTTAAAAGAAACAGAAGAGGAAACAACAGATGAAACGGATAAGAATGCGGAGAAAAAAGATGAGTCTGATAGCGAACAACCCAAGTCAATTAATACCAAACAACAACCAGAAAAAGAAAATAAGTCTATTGACAAGGATTTGGAAACTATTAAAGAAAAAGTATTAAATAATGATGATTTAACTATTGAAGAAGAGAAAAGAGTTCACGAATTATCAAAAGAAGAAAAAGGATTTTATTTTAGGACAAAAAAAGAAATTGCAAAAAGACAAGCGATTCAAAAAGAAAAAGAATTTTATCAGTTACAAGCAAAAGCAAAAGATGAAAGACTTAAAAAATATGAAGAAGAATTGAAAAGTTTAAAGCCTAACGAAGAAATAAATGACGATGATTATATAACAGCAGGGCAATTAAAAAAGATAGAATCTTCAAAAGAATTAGATAGAGAAGAAGAAAAAATAAATTTAGAGTTGCAACAAAAACAACATGAAGCTAGAATAGAACTTATAAGAGTTGTTGACGCAGAACAAGTTATAAAAGATACAAACTATCATAAAGTGATAGATAAGTTTAAAGAAATATCTCAGGGCAATCCTGAAATCTTCAAAAATTATTCACAAAGATTTAACCAAATCGGTGTTGTTGAAGAAGCCGAATACGATTTATTAGACTATGTTTATCGTATTGTCAATAGGCATGGCGGAATAGAAACAACGCCATCGCAAACAAACGAAGAAAAAATCAATACAGCAAAAAAAGTTTTTAAAAATGCAAGTAAGCCTGTTTCAAGCGCTAGCATAAGCGCCAGCGGTATAAAAACTAAGCTTCCTAGCGAGTATGAATTAGAGGACATATTAAATATGTCCGAAGAAGATTATAGTAGATTAAGTCCAGAGATACGAAAAAAATTATTGCAATTATAAAACATATAGTTCGCTACTATATGATAACCAAAATTTAATAAGGTAATTCTAGTGCACTAGCTAGAATTACCTTTTTTTTGGTATAAGGAGAATATAAAATGAATACACAGAGTATATCAGCTCTAAGACCGCAATTGTGGGAAAAAGAGTTGTATAAGAATGTAATGGATAATTTGTTCTTTATGAACAAAAATCTAATGGGAACAAGTTCAGAAAGTGTAATTAAAGTAAAAGAAGATTTAATGAAAAGCAAAGGCGATACCTTAACTATGGGTATCTCTTATAAGCTTTCAGGCTCAGGAGTTAATGGAGACGGAACACTTGAAGGCAACGAAGAAGCAATCAATTCTTATGCTCAAACAGTTTCAATTGACCAAAAAAGAAATGCAGTACGAACCATTGGAAAATTGGATTTACAAAAAGCTTGTTATGACATAAGAGCTGACGCAAAAAATAAACTTAGTATCTGGTTACAAGAATTTCTTGAAATGCAGATTTTCTTGAAAGCAGGCGGTATAACAACCACTACATTAACAGATGTTTCAGGTGCAGTATATTCAGCAGACGCAACATGGAGCAATTCGGCTGATATTATTCCCGGAGCTGATGAAGTTGCAGGAAAAGGTTCAAGATATTTATGCGCAAAAGTTGGTGGTGGTGGATTAGGAGCAATAGCAACAACAGATATAATGATAACTGATTTAATCACAAAAGCAAAAATCAAAGCACAACTTGCTAACCCAAAAATAAGACCGATTAAAATTAATGGTGTAAATCATTATGTGTTATTTTTGCATCCATGGCAAGTTGCAGATTTGAAATTAAATGCAAGTTCAAAATGGTATGCGGCTCAAAAAGAGGCTCAAGTAAGAAGCGGACAGAATCCAATTTTTACAGGAGCTTTGGGTATATGGGATAATGTAATTTTACATGAACATGAATATGTTCCAA
>JAHJDK010000126.1 GCA_018812505.1 Nanobdellota archaeon
GGGAAAAATTTTGAAGAAAAAGCTTTTGTCGTGCAGAGTTTAAAAAATAACACGACAAAAATATCAAACAACATCATACACGAAGATAGGAATGAAACAATCATAAAATTAATCGAGATTGATATGCAATACTTATTGCTTTGCAATCTTACTGATAAATGTTATGATAGACCATCAATCCAGAGCAGAGCATACCAGGAAACTTTCAATCTACGAGATGCTTGTCAAGAAATAATCTATCTTGATGAAATATATAATAATCTCAACAAAACAATAAATACAACCATTAATAAAACATTATTTAATGAAACCAACAATAAAAAGATGTTTGAATCATTGATGTCAAAAACAGCTATATTATTATTAGAAAAACTTCCGGAAAACGCTTCAAATAGCAAAATAATAAAAGAATTTTTGGAACGCAAAAACACCATTAATGAATCATCTGATTTGAAAAATGACGATTGGATAATCTTAGAACTGATAAAGAATAAACCTAAAAAGTGCAACGAAAAAACTATAAATACCTCATTGGAAAAAATACAGTTAAAAAAAATAGAACTCAAAGAAGAACCAGAAATTATTGAGTTAACTTTTGAAGAACCAAAAACAGAATGCTGCATTTTTGGAGTGTGCAAAGAATGTTGTATAACAGATGAATGCACTAGTAATTTAACACATATAATATTTTTGCATGGTCATGCTTTCAACAAAGCTGTTGAAGCTGATTATAGTTTGGAATCTTTTAATAAATTACAAAATGCTTTGGAAAAACAAGGTTACATCAATGCAGGAGCATTATCTTTATATGATATAAACATGATTCCTGAAAACTCGTGGGGAGTTATGGGACAACCAATTAGTATCAAAGCCAGCTATTATTTAGATGTTTATCAAAGCACTGAAAATTATTATTGGGTTCAGACAAAAAGTGATAATATTGACACCTATGCAGTGAAATTAAATGATATAATAAACACTATAATTGATAAAACTGGTTCTGAAAAATCAGTTATAATTGCTCACAGTATGGGAGGTCTTGTTGCAAGAAGATATTTGCAAATTTTCGGAAGTGACAAGGTAAAAACTCTTATAATGCTTGGAACTCCAAATCATGGTATTAGTGGAAAAATTGCAGATTACTGCTCCATTACTGGTGAAAAACTTGAATGCAGGGATATGAAAGAAGAAAGCCTTTTTATGAATAAGCTGAATAGAAACTCATTACCTTTATTTAACATTTACAATGTTATTGGGATTGGTTGTGATATGCAAGGTCAAGATGGTGATGGTATAGTTTTAAAGGAAAGTGCTTCTCTTGAGGGTGCACAAAATTATCTCATAAAAGGTGAATGCAAGGGCTTAGATATATTTCACAGAGAACTTACCAATATCGAAAAACATCCTGAGATTTACAAGATAATACTTAATGCATTAGAATAATAGATAATGCGATTATACATGAATGTCTTATTTTAAGTTAATTGCACATATCCTATTTCTGGTTCCTTAAGTATCCCATCTGCTTTTAAAGAATCTAATGTGCTTAAAACCTCTGATTCTCCCAATCCTTGGACTCCTGCTTCAATAATCACTTCTTCAACCTGTACTTTTTTGCCTTTTGTTGCTGTAAGTTCATTCAGAATATCTAATATTTTTATTTTGTTATCTACTTCAGATTCCCTTCTAATACTGGATGCGGTCATCCTCTGGATTTCCATCAGCCTATCAAAGTCAAATTCATCCATTTTCAAAAATAATATACGTTCTGTCAATCCCCCATAACAGTATAGGATTTGTGTATATAAAAAGGTTTTGGAAAAAATGAGGAAATGTGTATATTACTATCAGAATGACGAAAACTTTATATGTTGTAACTAATTATGTTAATCTGAGGGATTATGACAATATTAAAATTACTTATACCATTATCTAAAAAAAAGAAAGCAGATCTTGAAGAGATAAAAAAATATCTAGATTATAGTGATTACAAACAAATTAAGAAGTTATTAAAATTAAACAAAATAGGAATTGCTTATTCTTCACTTAAAATTTCAAAAAAATTGATTGAAGATGAATCTTTCCCATTCTTAAATTCAGGTATAGAAGATGAACAAATAGTGAAAATCACAAAAGAATGGAATAATATAATAGAACAAAAAGTTCGAGAGAAGAAATATGAAGAATTCTCACTCGTTGCAGAACAGAGAATCAAAAATTTTATAGCCACACACATAGTTGGAATGGATGATGTTAAGGAAGCGACCACCTTACTCTTGTTTGCTGGCGATAAAATACACATATTACTTCTTGGAGATCCTGGAACTGGAAAGACAGATATCTTAAGAGCTATTGATGAGATTGCACCTATTTCTTCTTTTGGCTTAGGCTCAGGAACTAGTGCTGCAGGTCTAACAGTTGTGTTTAGAGGAGATGAGCTGTTAAAAGGATTGCTTCCAATGGCTGACAAAGGAATTTGTTGTGTGGATGAACTTAATCTTATGAAGGGACGAGAGAGAGGCGCTTTGTTGAATGCTATGGAAAAAGGTTTCATAACTTATGATAAAGGTAATAAACATGTTAAGTTAGATGCAAGAATAAGCTTGTTAGCAACTGCAAATCCTAAAGGTGATAAATTTGTTGGTAAAACACCTGATACATGGCTTAAACAAATACCTTTTGATCCTGCTCTAATGTCAAGATTTCACTTAGTGTTTTTTATCAGAAAACCTAACACAAAAGAATTTATTGATATAGCTAAAAAAATAGTTAGTGAAACTGAAAAGAATTTGGAATTAAATGATTCTTTGTTTTTGAGAGACTACATTGAATTTTCACACATGATGGATGTTGGTTTTGACGAGAAATTAAAAACACAGATAGTTGATTTTGCAGCAAGACTAAAAAAAGATGAAAGGAAATTCTTGATAGAAGTCAGCCCGAGACTCATACTAGGAATAATGCGTTTAGCTAAAGCATCTGCAAGATTAGAATTGAAAAACATGGTTGAACAAAAAGATTTAGATAAAGTATTCAA
>JAHJDK010000127.1 GCA_018812505.1 Nanobdellota archaeon
GGTCTTTGGAATTTAGTGTGCTTAAAAAGATATAATTTAGTTATGTCGCACACTAAATTTAGAAAAACTTTTTAAAATAATGAATAATAAAAAAGATATGAATGATTATAAAGAAGCAATAAAGAGACCGTTCTCTGATTGGAAAAAATTAGGAATAGGATTCTTACTGTACTTGATACCTATAGTTAACATAATAACTGGATTCTTTGCGTGGGGATACTTGCTAGAATGTTCGCACACAAGCATGAAAAAAAAGAAAGAATTACCTGCATGGGAGAATTTAGGCAACCTATTCACCAAAGGATTATTAGGACTGGCAATTTCACTAATATACGCTTTACCATCAATTATCTTAGGAATAGGATTTATGTGGAAACTAATACAAAAAATTAGTCCTATAACAGATATAACAGAACCATTACAAATGTTGAATTTAGTTAAAGAAAACATTGGTGGAGAAATAATAGTGCTAGGTTTAGTATTATTAATAACAGCGTATATAACTCCAATGGCATTAATTTTCTTCTCAAAAAAATATGAATTCAAAGACTCATTCAAAATAAATGATCTACTGAGAAAAGTATTCACTTGGAAATATTTCTTAGCATGGGCTTTTTTAGCAATACTAGGAATATTGATTAGTATAATATCACAAGGAATAATCAACTTATCACAAGAAACAATGATAATACCAACCATAATCAACGCTTTCACAAGCATATTCATAGGAATAACCAGATATACTCTGCTTGGAAAAACACTTTTTTTAATAGAAAAATAATCAGTTAAATTCTATTTTACCATCAAAGAAAACTCCCTTATCAAGTCTAACAGGTCTCCAAGTGTCAATGACCAATTCTGCATTCAGCCAATCAGCCAATTCTTGAGGATTGCCAATCGTTGCACTTAAACCAATCAATTGCAGTTTAGAAAGCAATTTTCTTAGAATAGTAATTAATATCTCAAGAGTTGGACCCCTTCCAGGATCATTCAACAAATGAATCTCATCAAGAACAACTACTTTAACTTGGTTAAGCCAATGAGCTTTATGCCTAAGTAAGGAATCAAGCTTCTCACTTGTTGTGATTATCAAGTCATACTTCGCAAGATAGGAATCTGCACTATCAATATCTCCAGAACTAATAGCTATCTTAAAAAAATCAATGTAAAGCTTTTTGAAATCTTTAAACTTTTCAGAAGCCAACGCACGCAGAGGAACAACATAAATCGCTTTACCCTTGTCATGAAATATAGCATTCAAGATTGCAAGCTCTGCAACCAAAGTTTTTCCAGAAGCAGTTGGAGTACAAACCAACAAATTCTTATCTTCAAACAAACCCTTGTTTATACTCTTAGTCTGACAAGGCCTTAAAGTTTCAAAACCACGTTTCTTAAGAACATCAAAAATCTTCTTAGGAATCTTCTTCTCAAACTTTAATAAATCACTCATAAAGAAAAAAGAAAGAAAAAGAGTTTAAAAAATTAGTGTTATAATAGTATGTGACAAAAATAAAGAATATTTATTTTGGAGCAGACTAATATCCAACGACCAATCAAATATTATGAGTTACTTTTGTCGTTGACTATAATCACATACCCATTCCAGGAGGCATTCCACCCATACCACCACCAGGAGGCATGTTTCGACCGCCACTTGAAGAAGCAATCACATCATCAATCCTAAGAATCATACATGCAACTTCTGCAGCACTGCTTACAGCCTGAGTCTTTATCTTAAGAGGTTCAAGAACTCCTTCTTTCCAAGCATCCATAACCTTACCTGTGAAAACGTTTATACCAGCCCACTTAATATTCTTGTCATGCTTTGACTTTAAATCTGTCAGCACATCTATAGGATCAAGACCTGCATTCTCAGCTAATGTACGAGGAATTATCTCCATAGCATCTGCAAAAGCCCTAACAGCTAACTGCTCCCTGCCAGATAAAGAATCTGCATACTGTCTGATACCTCTTGCAAGCTCCACTTCAGTAGCACCTGCGCCTCCAACAGCCTTATTATTTTTTAAAGTTGCAGCAACGTCACCAATAGCATCCTGCATAGCTCTCTTAACCTCATCAACTATGTGTTCAGTGCCGCCTCTTATCAAGATAGTAACTGCTTTTGCATTCTTACAATCCTTGACATAAGTCATACCTTCATCTCCGAATTTAACCTCTTCAATAGTGCCTGCTTTTCCAAGATCTGAAGATGACAAGTCCTGAAGATTTGAAACAATTTTTGCATTAGTAGCCTTAGCTATTAGTTCCATATCACTCTTCTTAACTCTTCTTGCTGCAAAAACACCTTTCTTAGCAAGGAAATGCTGCGCTAAATCATCAATTCCTTTCTGGCAAAAAAGAACATTAGCACCTGAATTTACAACCTTATCAACCATCTTTCTCAACATAGATTCTTCCATGTCCAGGAAAGCCTGCATCTTTTCAGGATCACTAATACTTATCTTAGCATCTGTTTCAGTACTTTTTATTTCAAGCGCACAATCAACCAATGCAATCTTTGAATTGATTATTAATCGAGGCATTCCAGAATGAACTCTCTCCTTATCAATAACCACCCCTTCAATCAGTTCTGTATCTTCAACGCTTCCACCAATTTTTTTCTCAATTTTAATACTTGAAGTGTCAATACTAACCTTCTGACCTTCTCTCTCAGTAACCCTAGAAATAGCATTCACAGTTATCTTTGCCAAGTGTTCTTTGGAATGCTCTGTTCCTTTACCAGTCATAGCAGTAATAGCTATTTTTTGAAGAGTTTTAGAATCACCAGGAGTGATAGTTTCAGCCATCTTATTCAATAACTCATTAGCTTTTTCAGCAGCAAGCCTGTATCCCTTTGCAATAACTGTAGGATGAATTTCCTGATCCAAGAGATCTTCTGCTTTCTTCAAGAGCTCACCTGCTAAAACAACTGCAGTAGTCGTTCCATCACCTATCTCATTCTCTTGTGTCTTCGCAATTTCAACAATCATCTTGGCACTAGGGTGTTCAATGTTCATTTCTTCTAGAATTGTAACCCCATCATTAGTTATCGTGACATCACCCATGCTGTCAACCAGCATCTTGTCCATGCCTTTTGGACCTAATGTTGTCCTAACTGTTTCAGCCACCAGCTTAGCAGCTGTTATGTTCATTCTCTGAGCGTCTTTACCACTCGTTCTCCTGGAATCCTCAGGTAAAATAAATATTGGTTGTATATTATTATCTGCCATTTAATGCACCTCCTGTTTTCTGCATTCTTTCAATGTTAGAAGTAATATAGAAAATAAGGATGTATTTATAAAATTAATTGTTAAATACAAACAATAATTAATGAATATTTATATACTTCTTATTAATTCCAAAATAACAAAATTCGATGGAATTGCTTTGAAAATCAAATTTTGGAATTAACAACAACTTTGTTGTTGTATGCCAAAAAATTTGTTTTTGAGCATTCCAAAAAGCACTACATCCTTGACCTGAAGGATAAGGTATTGTGCTTTTTGTTAATAAAAAAATTATTTATGTAAAAATGGATTACGCACCTGAAGAAACAACTTATAAGGGATTAGCAGTCCAGTTCATGACTTCTAATCCAAAAAATCCTTCTGTAGTAATTGCTAAGGGTCTTGGAATACCTGGCAAAGAATTTGAGTGGATGTTTCTTCTTAATCAAGTTGGATTCAACGTTACTTATGCTCCATATAGAGGAACATGGCTATCTAAAGGAGAATTTTTATCTAAGAATAATAATTCATCCATAGTTAATGATGTTTCAGATCTTGTCAGATTCTCAAAAGAGAGATTTGGTTCTGAAAAAATTTATTTGGTAGGTGAGTGTTTTGGAGCATCTCCTGCTCTTGTTACAAGCAGCTATTTTTACGAAATAAAAAAAGTAATTAGTGTCGGAGGAGTCATATATACATCTAACTCTAAATTGATTAAAAAGTATCTTGGCGATAAACGTGATAAAACCTTGAAAGTAGGAATGACACTTAAAAAAAGTATGAACCAAAGGGGAACATGGTTTAATGGCTATAAAGGATTTGATTTTGATGTGTGGATAAATATGATGTATGGAAAAACAGAACTCAACCCTTATAGAATAATTGACAAACTTGAAAAAAAAGAACTTCTACTAATGCATGCAACCAATGACAACATGGTAACATATGAACGAACAATTGATTTCTTCAAAGCAATACAAAACCATCTTCAGAATAAACAAAGTAGTCAAAACATTCAACTTAAAATTATGGGTAATGGAGGTCATAGAACTAGCTTTGGAAATGAAGAAAAACTTTATATGTTAGGATTCTTAACAGACAAACCTTGTGAAGATATAATCCCTACATTAAAAACAGGATTAGAAATTGTTAACAATCACAGTAAAATTATATCCAGACCTGAAGGTGAATCTCTAAGAGTGCCTTTTTATGATTTAGTTGTTAAACAGATAGAAAAATTCAAGAAAGCAGGATTATTGAATAATAATCCTTTAGAATTAATACTAAATCAAATTTTCTAA
>JAHJDK010000128.1 GCA_018812505.1 Nanobdellota archaeon
AATAAGAATAATCAGCCTCTTTGGTTCAAACTACCTGGCACAATTTCACACTAGAGAAATAGCCAAACTAATCAATAAAAGCCATGTTACTCTTTTACCGCATCTTAAAGAATTAGAAAAAGACAAGATTCTTAATGTAAAAACTGTTGGAAAAAATAAAGTTTATTCTCTGAATTTAAAAAATATTATTACAAAGAACTATTTAAATCTCTTTGAAACTGTTGAAACAACAACATTTTTAGAGCAAGTTTTTCTAATAAAACAAATAGCCAAAAAAATATTCATTTTAAATCTTTCTGGAACAATTATTCTTTTTGGTTCATATGCAAAAAAGACATTTAAAGATGATAGCGACATCGATTTTTTTTATATAGGTCAAATAACAGATAGAGAAATTCAAGAAATAAAAAAAATTGGTAAAACGTATGGTAAAACGATTAATGTTAAAAAATCAGAACTGAATAATTTTGAAATAGGACTTCGAAAAAATGATCCATTAATAAAGGAAATTATTAAAAACCATGTCATTATTCAAAATCAAGAGCTATTTATTAATACTCTTTGGATATTTTACTATGAAAAAAGATAAAAATCCAAAAAGCCATGTTTCATGGTGCTTAAAGCAAAAGAGAGGAATAAAATTAGAACAACCAAATGATAATCTCTGCGGTGTTTACATTAAAAAAGCAGAAAGCAGCTTGAATATGCTTGAATCTGCTGCTGAAAAAGATGAGCTTGATTGGATTTCAACAACCGCCTATTATGCTCGTTATTTTGCTTTCTATGCTTTGCTGCAAAAATGTGGTATCAAATCAGAAATTCATGATTGCACGATTTCATTAATGCATTTTCTTTTTGTTGATGAGAATATTATTGAAGAAAATTTATATACAGAATTACTTCTGGCAAAAGACTTACGTGTTGATACTCAATATTATGTAACTGAAGAGATTGATATTGATAAACTAAAAAAAGATTCAAACACAGCTAATAGCTTTGTGCTTGAGATGGAAGAAGTGATAGAAAACCTAACACAAAAACAAATTGATACTGTGAGGAATAAATTAAGCAACGCAACACCCTTAAAACAAAAAGGAGTTTAGTCTGAATAAAACGAACAACTTTGATTGGTAATCCTCAACTTTTATTAGCTTTCGTTCTTGTACTGTGCATTCTTGTGATGCAAACCAATAAACATATCCTTGTCATGTATACAAAAAATAGTTTAAAAGTTAAAAATATTAATATTAACCACTTTCTAGTGGTTAAAAAACGAAAGCTTTATAAAGAGAAAGTACTAATTTATCTGTATTAATATTCAAAAAAGTTTAAATAATACAAAAATAACAATAATTAAAGATGATGAAAAAACTAACAGACGTCGTAAAAGAAGCCAGTCGAAAGATTGGAAAAAACATAATTCTACCTTTAGCTCTCACAACAACTATTGGACTATCGACTGCTTTTGGAACAACATTTGACGTTACAGGAATAGTGGAGAATCATAACCAAGAAAGAGTACAAGACGTTGCAGTGAAATTATCTCAAGATGGAGTAGTAATAGATAGAGACACAACAAACGTTGAAGGCGAATACAGAGTTAGAGGAGACTTAGTCGGAATAGTGCAGCCAGAAAACCCTAGTGTTATAACAGGTTTTTCACTAGAGCAAAACTATCCAAACCCATTCAACCCATCAACAACAATCGAAGCAAGCACCTTGCAGCCAGGAAAGATAACTATCACAAACATAAAAGGAGAACTAGTAAACCAGATAGACCTAGATACACCAGGAAACTACCTAATACATTGGGGTGGACAAAATAAATTCGGACGAACAGTTGCAAGCGGAGTGTATATCTATGCACTGCACACAGACAATTACATGAGCGCAAAGAAAATGGTTCTTGTAGACGGCGGAGGCGGAAGCAGCGGGTTATACATAGCTGATAATACACCTAGAAACAGCTTTTCATCAAATAATTCCGGAACCAATGGAAAGAATTACGATCAAAAAATCCAAGGCGGAGACGAGCAACGAAACCAGCTAGTATTCTCAAAAATAAATATGACACAAGAAGAAATAGAATTCAACGAAGTGACAGGAGACACGACGATAAACGTCGTCGTAAACACCGGCCCAGAGATAATACTAGCAATCCCAAACCAAGGACTAGCACCAGGAGATACACTAGAATTGAACTTGAAAAATTACTTAAAAAATGATACGGAAAACATATTTACAACAGACCCAGGAACGATAATACAAGACTCACTACTACAATACATAGCAACGCAGCCAGAAACATTGAACGTAATAGTTACAGCAACAGATGACCTAGACCCAAGCCTCACAGCACAACAGATGTTTGATTTGATAGTATCGCAAGGGAATTTACCGCCACAGATAAGCATACCAGCACAATACACCGCAGAAGACACAAGCATCGGAACAGTCATACTAAACATAAATGATTTTGCATCAGACCCGAATAACGATCCATTAACATACAGGATACTTGAACAGACAAACCAACTTCTCGTAGATCTTGGAATAAGCCAAGACACACTCCTAGTTATCAATTATTTACAACCAGACAGCAGCGGAACTAGCAATATCACAATCGAAGCAAGTGATGGAGAGCTGCCAGACACGACAGAATTCGACATCATAGTAGAACAAAGGCCAGACGCACCAGTGATAAATATTCCAAACCAGACAATAGCAGAAGACACAACACAAACAACCCTTTTAGACCTATTAGAGTATGCAAGCGACCCAGATCCAGGAACAACCTTTAGCTTTGAAATAGAAAGCCAGACAAATCCAGCACTGGTAATGCTGCAGATAAACGGACAATACCTAAACATACAATCACTAACACCAGACAGCAGCGGAACAAGTAACATAGGAATAATCGCAAGCGACGGAGTACTACCAGATACGACGTACTTCTTGCTAACAGTTGAACCAAGACAAGATCCTCCAACCCTGAACATACCAAACCAAACAATAGCTGAAGACACAACGCAAACAGAACTATTCGACGTCTCTGCTTTCGGACATGATCCAGACCCAGGAACCACATTGATATACGAGATAACATCACAATCAAACCCAGAACTAGTAAACCTAATACTAGAAAGCAACCAAGCTTTGATAGATTATCTAGCGCAGAACGGCAACGGAAGCAGCGAAATAGGAATCACAGTAAACGACGGCTTGCACTGGATA
>JAHJDK010000129.1 GCA_018812505.1 Nanobdellota archaeon
ATAATTATTTTTTTATAATTAGGTAATAGAATTTATCTGTCTATATCTTCTAAGTCTTCTATTGATATTGTTTCTTCTTCTAGTTCATCATTGTAATCATTTGTATCTTCTGTTGTACTGTTGTTTTTTTCTTCATTAATTGTTGGTTCTTCTGTTGTGTTTGTTTCTTCAACAATTTCTTCAGAATTCTTATTTTTTGTTATTGTTTCTGTTGGTGTTGTTTTAGTCTCTTCTTTTTTTGTTTCTTGTTGTTTTATTTTTCTTATTTCTTCTTCTGGGTCGACATCTTTGTAAATCAGGTTTGCAATTAGTTCTATCCTGTCAAAAGCTTCGTTCTTGTTTGTTCTTCCTACTACTTTAACTATAGTTCCTAATAGGTCTGTTTTGATTGGTTCGAATTCTGCTGGGTTGTCTTTGAATTCTAGTATTTCTTCATTTGTTTTGTCTAACAGTTTTTGTATCTGGTTTCTCCATAATACAGTTCTAACATTATCTGTTCCATCATCTAAGAATATATTCATGACGTATGCATAACTTATATTCTCAACTTCTTCTTCTCCAAGGTAGTATTTTCCTTCTCTTTCTTTTACTCTTCTGCCTGTTTTTGCGTCTATTTCGAAGAATCTTATGTCAAACACTTGTACGATTGTTCCTAGAATTTCAATATTTTCATCTCCTTCTGCTAGTTCTGACAGTTTTTTTCTTTTTACTGTGTCTTTGATTTCTTTTACAGTTATTCCTTCAGGGTTTATACTTATTTTCCCACTATCCCCTAAATGTATTTCTTTTCGACCGTTATTCTCTTTGACATATCCTCCTTTGATTGATATGACATCTCCTTCATTTATATTTTTGAATTCGTCTGTTTGGTCATTCCATAGCACCACTCTTATAAATCCTGTTTCATCAGCCATTACAAAGCTTGCAAGTTTGCCAGATCTTTTTTCTGTTTGGAATTCTTTTAATTCATATTTTCTGGTAACTTTTCCGGTTACTTCAACATTTCTCATTCCTGTTAAAATATTTTTTACTTGTAATTTTTCTCCTTCAGGTATGAGTTTTACGCCTAGCTCGTTTGCTATGATGTGCGCCGCTCCTTCTTCAGATATTAAACCAGACAGGTCAGATAGTTTTTTTTGTATCTTTTGGTTGATTTCTTCTTCAGAAATATTGCTTTGTTCCTTTATGCTTTTTTTAATGTTAGATAGTGGTATTGTTATCATAGATTTCACCAAGTTTATAGGAATCCTAATTTTTTATACTGCTATTTGACTCCCCCAGAATTTGAAGGTTTTCTTATCTTTAAAAACTTTGTTGTTGTAGAAATTATATTTTCTGAGGTTCAATATTTAAATTTATGTTTGTTCCGATGTTTTCATTCTGAAAGTTGTCTATTGCTATTATGTTGAATGAGTATTCTTTATCTTCTTGGATTTTATGTTTTATTTTGTTTATGGTGATTTCATATTTTTTTTCTTCGTTATTTATTTCTTTATAGTATAGTTTTTCTTCCTCTTTCAAGTTTGTTTTTTCTTCTTCATTTTCTTTGTAGAATTCTCCAATTAAACTTTTTGTTGAGGTTGTTGTGTCAGTCATCATTATTTTATACAGGGTCAGGTCGTTAATATCTTTTTGAATCCATGATAGTGTTATTTCTTCTTTGTTGGATGTTATTTCTGGTTGTTCAACTTCTTTAGGCGGGATAATATCTTTTAGTGACAGTGCAAATTTTATTTTTGTTGGTTCTGTTGTTATTATTTTCTTGTTGTTTTCTTCTTTAACATTTTTTAATTCTTCATTGGTTACTGCACATAATCGGAATACTTTTTTTGCAACTGAACAATTATATTGTATTTCTATGGGCGTTTTATCTGGAGCTCTTAGTTTTTCACTAAATTTTGAGTCGGTCCATATTGAGAACGAGTTGTCTTTTCTGACTAGATAGATTTTGTTGAAATCTGTTATTTCATGTGAATTACTTACTTGATCAATAAAGGTTATTTTTTGATTTGTAATTTCATTTTCTATCTTGAATGATATTGTTTTTGGATTCCAAAAACTTACTTGTTCAATTTCAAAGTCCAATGTTTTTTCTTCTGGTTTGATTAGTTTTACTTCGAAAAGGGCTGTCTGTAAAGTGTCTATGGGTCTGTCAATGTTTTTTATTTCAAAATTTAGTTCGTATGAATTTTTGAGTTCTTTTATTTCTTGTTCATTATAATCTTCAGTTATTTGACATTTACAGTTGTCTCCCCATGATTGTGTGCAGTCTTGTAGGTTTTCTATGAAGTCATAAAACACTTGTGTACTTCCTTCTTCACATTCGTGTATGTTTAGAAGTTTAATATTGTGATTTTTGTTGAATTCTATGATTTGATTATTTAAACAGTTTGAAACGTCGTCGTTGCATTCAATTGTGACTTTGTCTGCAAATAATTTTAGTTCTTCGTAAACGCTTAGATTATATTTTGTTTGTGTTTTGAAGTTTTGTCCGAATTCAAAGTATCCAATGGTTGTTGGTGATTTTAAGTCAAGTCCTCCCCAAGCTACAAAGTATCCTTTAACCCTTTCTACATAAGTTTTTATCTCCTCTGGTTTGCTTTCTATTCTTGGAGGTTGTACCTGACTATTCTTATCTATCCAAGGTTCTGTCCAGAAAGGAGTGTTGTAATAAGGTATTTTCTTTAGAGTTTCTTTTGTTATATATGCTTCAACTTCTTCCCAGGTAGGGTCTTTCTTGCCTGTTTTTAGTATTGCCAGCATTATTGGTGCTTCGCCTGCGTTGTAAGCTGCTATTGTAAATATTGGTGCTTGTGTTAGGTCTCTGAATGCTTTTAGGTTTCTAAGGTTTGATAATAGGTGGGCTCCTGCTGGTATTGCTTTTTCAGGGTCGAATCTTGGGTCTTCTATGTATACCTTTGTATTATCTGCTTCGCAGTAATTATTTTTGCAGGTAAATGGAAATACTTTTACGTCAGGTCCCAGATACAAGTTTCCTGTGGAGTTTATGAATTGCATTATGCCTGCTGCTCCGAACTGAGAAATTGCTTTTGGTTCTCCTTTTGATTCTTGTGTAATTATGGCTTTTATAAGCGAGTCTTCAACTTGGTTTGTGTGTGCTGCTTGTTGTATTATAGAGTCATACTGTTCTATTCTCTTAATGGTTTCTGTTGAGATAATTGTTTTATCTGTTTCTGTAATGGTTGTTGCTTGTTCTATTTCACCTTTACCAGTCATTGCTATTCTTACCTTGTTATTTGTTTCTCCTTTTAGTTCTAATATTTCTTTGTTTTGATTAATTGTTATGAAATGGTTGCTTTGTAGTTGGTAGTTTTTGAAATTTGCTAGTTTTTCTCCTAGTGCATTGTTGAATTCTTGTTTCAGGGTTTCTTCATATTCAGGTGGGCATTTTTGAGTTTCAGTGTTCCATAAGTTGTAGGTTGATGTTCCGCAATTGTTTTTGTAAACTCCTCCTTTTTCAGCTGTTTTAATAATCGCATTTGTTAATGCTATTTTTGCTGCGTTGTCTAAGTATAATAGTCCTGCTTCTTGTTCTTGATAGCTTTTTACAACTATGGATGCATAGGTGCCTATGGTTGTATCAACATTGTTTTTGATTTTGGTATTGTATTTTTGATTCATTCCAACAACCAGTGTGTATAGTGCTATTGTTGTGAATATTAGTACTATTATTACGAATACTTGTCCTTTTTTGTTAATTTTTTTCATAAACTTATTAGCACCCATGTTTGTAGTTCTATGTTTACTGCTCCTGTTTCATAACTTGGAAGACTTGTTGTGATAACAATTTTTTCATCTATTGGAAGTATGGTTACTTCAGTGACTGAACTTATTAATGTTTTGATGATTGTTTGAATCCAGGTCTTTATTTTTTGTGTGATGTATGTGTGTCCGTATTCAATTTTGTTTGTTCCATATCCTTGTTTGTTTGGATATTCTATTTTTAAATTCCAGTAGTCAAAATATTTTTCGTCAAATTTTTTTCCAATAATATCTCGTAGTTCTTTTCTTTTTTCAAAGTCATATTCTGATTCTATTACTAGTTCTGCTACTGTATAATCTTGTCCTGGAATCCTTTCTCTTAGAAAGAATAATAGTGCTGTTTTGGAGTTGTCTATTGATGCTTGTATTCCTAAGTTTTCATTCATTTCTTTTTGGATGTGTGATGCTATCACCCAAAATCCTAATGTTAGGAAGAATAGGAATAGATATCCAAATATATTTGATATAACTTCTGCTACTCCTTTTTTGTTTTTTAGTTTCATGATACAGTTTTTAATATTTCAATTTTCATCAAGCCTGTTTTTATTTTATTGTCTTCTTCGTATGATACTCTAATCTCTTTTACGCTGTATTTTGCGCTTCCAGGACCTTTTAATTTTCTTAGTGGTTTTAAGTTTTCAAATAATTCTTTGTTGTAGTATACTGGTTCTTTTCCTTGTAGTGTTATGTTTGCTGCAAAATAATTTTTGCTAGGGTAACTTATTGATTCTTCTATGTTTTTAGAATTTAGTTTTTTCAAGTCTATTGTTCCAAAGTAGGTTCTTCCTAATTCTTGATCATAGTATGTTAACGCACTTGTTGAGTATATTAGTCTGTTGAAGAAAACGTTCATTTCAAGGTTATCAGTTGTTACTGTGTTGATTGTGAAAAAATATGCGAAGAAAAGTAGTATTGTGATTGCTGCTCCTACAAATATGAATTTTGGAATCATTTGCATTATCCATATTTCTTCGTCGTCGCCTGGTTCATCCATAAAACTCTTTCACCCCTTTTGCGATTAGTTCTATAAGTTCATTGGTTAGTTCGTTTGTTGATATTGTCAGACTAAATGTTGATTTGGTTATGGTTTCGATGAATTCTGAATCTTCAGGTGTTGTTTGTAGTGTTGTTAGTTCGAATTGTGTTGTTTCACTATCTATTAAATTATTTTTTATGTTGCAGCTGAGTTTTTCACTTTTTCTTGCTTGTTTTAGATAGTAGAAAGTTAGTCCTTGTTCGTTGCTTTTATCAATTATTAGTGTTAAGTCTGCTTCTTCTGGATTGTTTACTATTATGAACTCTGACAACTCTTGTTTCATTAAGGCTGCTATTATTGGTACATTGGATTGTATGTATATTTTTGTTTGGCTTGGTTCTGATTTAGTATTTATATTTGGACAGCTCTTTTTTTCTAGTGGTTTTTTTGTTATGCTTGTTTTTTCTTCTGAGAAGCTTATTTTCATGTATGAGCTTGATAGTTGTGTTGTTTCTACGTTTATGTTTTTGTCTTTTGCAAATCTGAATGATACTGGTTCTTGTCTTTGAATTTGTAGGTTGTAGTCGTATATTCTTATAGCGTTTTCTGCTAGTATAACTGTCAATGGTTTGTTGCTTTGTGTTAAGTCATAATTTAGTTGCATTGTTCCTCTGCCTGTTTGTCCTATGTCCATTAACAATCCAAGGTCTCTGGAGTAGTGTAGTTTCCAGAATGTTGTGTCATCAAGAAAATTACTTACTGTTCTGAACATTAATAAGCCTATTATTAGGGCTATCATCATCATTGATGCTAAGAATATTACTTTACGCTCACTACCTCTTTTATTCATAAAGAAAATCTGTTTTTGAAAGTTTATATATTTTTGTATTTGCCGTGATTATTTTTTTGTTTTTAGCAGTTGCATGCACAGGGGTTGGCTTCTACTATCCATGTTTCATCGTATATTGTGCATTCACAAGTTTTTGTGCAGGTTAGGCATTCATTTATCGCTGTTGTGTCCCAGTAGCATCCAAATTCATCTGCGTTGCATATGTTGAATGTGCATGCATATTTGTCGCTTTCATATTTATTGTCTGTTTTATATTTATCGCAGGTGTCTATTTGGTAGCAGTAGTTGTTTGGAAGGTTTTTCTTTTTGTGGGTGAGTAAGTTATTTTCTTTTATGCAGAATCCGAACTCATAAGAAAAATCTCCGCAAGCACATTTTTCGTTTATTAATCCTATATCACAAAGTTCTATGTTTTCTGCTATACACTTGTTTTCTTGAAGGTTGAACTTACAGCTGAAAAGTTTTTCCTTTTGTTCTCCTTCCTCTTCAATTATTTGTTTGATAATTGAGTCATAGTTTTCTCCAGCACATATCTTATCTGAGTCTGTTGGACATGTGTTTGTGTATTTGGTTCTTAATAGATTGCTTTCGCTATACTTGTCTATGTATATATCTTTTTCATTGTTCGTGTTTGTTTTTACTTCAATTATTAATGTTATTGTTCCAAATATGTCTTCTTTGTATGATCCTAAGAATGAGGTGTCTTTATAGTTGAATTCTTCATCTCCTATAAGTTCTGTTTTTATGATTGTGCTGGTTTGTTTTTTGTAGTTGCAGTCAATGTATCTTTCTGGATCGTCTTCATCATATAATTTGCTGAAGATGGTTGCTTTTTCATATTTTGCACAATCAATTTCTTTGTATTCGTCTTTTTTGATTTTGAATAAGCAGAGGCATGCTTCTTTGTTGCAGGCGTCTGGTTTTTTTATGGTTTTATCATCACAGTTTGTAAAGTCTTTGTTTGGTTGGAATGCTAGGACTGCGAAGTTTGGGTCTAATTCAAATACTATTCTGTTTGTCACTGTTTGTTTGTTTATGCTTATGAGTTCGTTTATGCCTTCTTCTAGTAGTTGGAATTTTTCGTAGGCTGTTGTTTTTGTGGAGCTTTCTAGAAATGATTGTATTATAGGATAAAACATTTTTATCAAAAAAAATAGTGCGAATACTACCAAGAAAAGGTTTAGAAAAACTTTTAGGCTTCCTTTTTTCATTTTTTATTTAAGAATATGCGCAACAAATCTTTTTTTCTTTTTCTTCTTTTGGAGGGCAATCTAGTGTGTTTGGTGAGTAGCTGTATCCGTTTAGTGAGTCGCACTCATTTTCTGATTCTACGCATTTGCTTTTGACTCCTTGTATGTTTTCGCAGGTTCCAAATTTGCTAATATCATCTGCTCTGTCTCCGTATTGTTTGCCATATATTGATATAGATACAAATAATATTACTATGAATAAGAGTGCTCCTCCAATAGTACTCCATGTTGAAAGTCCTTTTTTATGCAGTTTTCTCATCTTGTGTTTGTTCTTCATCTCCAAGCGTGAATGTGTCGCTTGTTTCAGGTTGTTTTTCTATTTGTTTATTGTTTGTTTTGCAGCAGACATGGTTTTCTTCTGTGCATTCTTTGCCAGGATATTCTTCTCCGTCAATGTCTTTGCAGACTTTTTCAGTTGTGCATTCTCCGTATGGTTGTTTGCAGTCATTTACTGTTTCTTGGGATTGTATGGCAGAAAATAATAATTTGCCTAAAAGGAATATTAGCAAGATAACCATTATTGCGCCAATAACTTGGGGAAATGTTATGCCTTCTTGTCCTTTTTTATTTAGATTCATTCTAGTGATACTGGGCTGCAGCACCACATGTTTCCTTGGCAGTATTCTCCCATTAGGCCTATTTGTTTGTTTTCTTCACATTCTTTCTCTCTACAAATACCTGCTTTTTTTATGCATTCAGTGTTTTCAGAGACGTGAGTTCCTGATCTGCCAACGAGAATTGCTAGTATGACAAGAACTAGCATGGCTATTGCTGCTATTATTATAACGTTTATACTCATTCCTTGTCCTTTTTTGTTAATCATTTTTGTATTGGAATACAGCAAACTTGTTCTTGTAGTTCGCATTTTGCAACAGAGTATTTTGTGTATAGGGTTCCTACGTCTGAACAGGAGTTAGCGCAAATTCCACCATTTATATCGTTGCATTCAACTACTAGGTCTCCTCCGCTTCTTATTAGTAGGACTGAAAGAATTACAAGTACTAATAATGCTATTGCTGCTATTATTATTACATTTATACTTATTCCTTGTCCTTTTTTGTTAACAATCATTGTTTTTTGTAGTTCATTATTTTTGAGCATGCCTTTTCACCTCGCAATGCTTATTATTTTTAGGATAATGACTATATAAATTTTTTGTAAATTTCAACTCTTATGTTTGTTTTAGGATTTTCCCTTCTTCCAATTTTGTTTTGTCTCCTGTCACTTCTAATACTATGTAGTACGTCCCTGCTGGTAAGCTTTTGTCTTCTTTGTCTTTTCCGTTCCATCTAATTGTGTTTTCTCCGGTTTTTTGGTCTTTATAGGTGAATGTTAATTGTAGTTCTTCATCTATGTCATATATCTTCATTTTGAAATCAGCTTTTTCCAGCACACTTTTTAATTCATATTTTATTGTCACTAATTCATCTTTGCTAAAACTTTCTGGTTCGATACTGATTATTCTTATTTCGTCGCCTAATGGGTTGTTTTCTCCCATACTTGTTATGTCTTTGTATAGTGGTATGAGTTTTTCTTTATTAAGCATAACAACTGTGATTAGTACTGCTATACCTAATAGAATATATAATAATGAATTCCAAATACTTCCTTTCTTCATTTTTATGATATAAAAGCTAATATCCTATCAATTAGGCTGTTTGCTTGTTCTCCTGGTGTTGCTATTCCGTATATGATTACTATGAGTAAGAGTATTACCATGATTACTATTCCTATCCACATTTCAGTGCTTATATATCCTTTTTTTCCTTTCATATGTGTTCTGTTATGTGTTATTGTCTTATTTGTTATATTTATTATTTTTTACTATTTATTTGTTTGCTTTATTGGTGCTATCTCGCATTCTAGGTTTTCGAATTCTTCTGCATTGTATTCTCTTAGCTGTGCTTGAGCCATCCATAGTGGATAATCCTCTGATACTGTTACTCCCATTATGCCTCCTGCCATCATTGCAGGTATGCCTGCGGAAATTCCTGTCCACATAGCTAATGTGCCACAAGGAACTGCTAATGCTCCGAATGATGCTATGCTTCCCACTAAACAGGTTACTCCTGTCACCCCTGCAACTACAACTCCCACTCCTGCACCCATACCTGCTCCCAAGCCAAAATTTTTAAAACCGTTAAGGAGTTCTTTTATAGCATCTCTATCTTTCACATACACAAATATTATTGCTTTTCTGGAATCTGTTTTGAATTGATCTGTTACCTTGCTTAATTCAGAGTTATCTTTAAGGACATCTATTGAGAATTCTTCATTGTTTGTGAATCCGCTTAAATATTGTAAGTAGCTGTAATCTTGATTTGGGACAGGTGTTTCTGCTAGATATTTGTTAAAATTGTTAATATCTACATTTTTATTTTCAAAGTCCAATATGTATTGTGTGTGGCAGTACACTGCTTTATCTTTTCCAAAAAGGTTTTTCCCCCCTTCTTGCCAGACTCCCCACATTTTTTTCATTCTTTCAGCTATTTGAAATTTTATTTCTTCTTCTGTTTCTCCAGGAATTGTTTCTATTATTGTTGGACAATCTATAGGTAGAACTTTTTTTCCGTTTGTTAGTTCTAACATTTTAACATGTGACAAAACTTCTTTTTCACAATTATTTTTTGAAAAAAACAAGTTCATCCATCCGCCTATTTTTCCAAATAAACCGCTCATCAATAATACAAATAAAACTAAGAGTATCATTCCCATCAAAAATTTATTATTTATAGATCCTTTTTTCATATGATTATAGTTATTCTGAAACTCTGAATGGTAATGTGTCTACGCACAATGCATTTTTCGTGTCAACGTCCATTACATAAGTGTTTAGTGTTCCTCCTTTTCTAAGGCCTTCTCTCACGAAGACTACGAAGTAATCTTTCTGATTTCCTTTTAAGGGGTTGTTTTCAAAATTTAATTGTGTGTTTATAAATGCGTTTTCATTGTTTTTTGCAAACTCTTCCCAGCAATTTTCTCCACCAATATAATCATCTGAGCATTGTTCTTCATGTTCAGCTATTTCTCCATAAATTTTTTTATCATCACTTTTTGATCCGCCTACACTTGTTTCTTTCATATAGTTAATCAGTCCTGTGAATGTTTCATATGTTGTTAGGTCAAAGGATATTACTGCACAGGTTCTGCAACCGATTATTTTGTCTTCGTTTGAAAAAATAGGGTCCCAATCCCAAGCCCAATATTTTAAGTCTCTTGGAATGTAAAATGCATCAAGGCTTCCTCCCCCAAATTTTTCCCAGCATTCAACAATTTCTTTCGCGATTATTTTATTTACTGCTTCTTCACTTATTTTCTTTTTTGGGTAGTTTGTTGTTTTTGTATCGTCTGTTCCTCTTCTTGCGCTGTAATCTTCGTCATTAAAAGTTATTATGTATTCAGGACAGAAAACTTCTAAATCGTTTTTAAAAGCGAGGAATCCATATTCAAAGCTCCCAATTGTCCTTTTAATCATCATGGAGTAACAGCCCATTTCTCTGAGTCCTTCTTTTGTGCCTGCATATAGTCTTGTTGTGACTGGCAGTATAACTAAGAATGATAAAATTATTATTATTACGTCAAATAATGTCGGGTGTGTTTGTCCTTTTTTTCTTTGCTGATAACTCATTTTTTTAGGTTAGTGGTTTGCTTAATATTTTAGATATCATAATTATTACTATGATTATTATTGCTAACAATATCATTCTTCCAATGCTTTTTTGACTTATGGTCATTCCTTCTTCAGCCATGTTAGAAATATCGTTTTCAGATTATAAAAAGCTTTCGTTACTCGCTTATTCGCAGATGTCCATTCTTAGTATTATGGTTCCGGGATATGGATAAAGACTGATTGGTTGAAATGCAGAATCTTTTTCATCTTGTGATCCACAGTTTGATTCGAATGATATTCCTTCATTCATATTTTCTATTTCAAATCGAAATTTTTTACCCCATTTTTCAAAGGTTTTTCCGAGTAAGTCGTTTATGGTTTGATTAACATAGGTGCATGAATCCATGTCTGAGCATCTTAATCTTTTTTCAGCAGCACAGTCTTGTATTAGTTCTTCCATATTATATTTTGTGCAGTCACTAGTTGTTTTTAATAGTGTTATTATAAAGTTTGATGCTAACTGGTCATCTTCGTATGATGTTTTTATATCTCTTTTTGGTGTTTGTGTTTTGAATGATACGACAAAGAACATTCCAAGTGTTAATAGTATTACTATAACTAACAATCCCATTATTTCCATTTGTGCTTTTCTAGTCATATTTCTCGATGTTTAGTGTTGCAAATAGTTTTGTGTCATTTATTGGGTTATAAGCAATTATTGGCATGTTCATAACACTTTTTGAAGTCCAAGTTCTGTTGCTGTTGTATAAATTCACTGTTTTTTCATCTTTTATTGTTTCAAGGCTTATTTTTGTGTTTCCAAATAGTTGTCTGTAGTAAAAGTATTGTATCTTGTCATCTTTAAAACTCTCATTTATGATTTTTGCTAGTTCATAATATTTTAATAAGTCTATACATCCATAATCGACTACTTCTGCGAATGAACATTGTATTTCAGGCAGTGAATAGATTATTTGTGATAGTTCTATCAAGTCCAGGTCTTGGAATAATATTTTTTTTTCAGATATGTCTACTTCTTTTATTTTGCTGTAGAACACTAGCGCAAAGATTATTAGTATCATAATTATTATTATGATTGCTATTGATTCTCCCATTTGAATTTGTGCTTTTTTGTTGTTTGACATATTTTTAGTTAGTATATTAAGGGGCAGTTTTTCCCTCTTATCAGGTTTTGGTTGTCTCTTGCTAGTTCTTTTGACTGATAGTAGATTGTTTGTGAATTACTAAGTTTTGGTGTTAATAAGATGTCATCTATTTCTTCAATGCAAAAGCCGTATATTGCAAAACATTTTTGATCTGCGATGTTAGCTGATAATTTTTTAATTCTTTCTTTGTTTAGTTCCATTAGTGTTTCTAATCTTTCAAATGCTTTTTTCATTGTGCATTCATAGTATGCTTTGTCTTCTGAAAATATTGCTCCTAGAAGTGATTCTTTCTTCAAAAAAGATGATTCTCCTTCATTATCAAATGTTATTTTTCCAAATGAATTTATATCTTCAGAGTCTATTGTTATTATATGAACGTTTTCAGTTGGTTTTTCTCCGTTATGTTCAGAACCTTTGAATTGTATTATTTTGTAGTAATCATAATTATAATCTTTTATAGGTTCATTCGTGTTAATTATTTTCTTTGTTATGTTGTTTGGTAGCATATTGAGCAGTTCTGTGGCTTTATTTTCATCATCAACTATGATGAATTGTGCGTTCCTTGTTGTTAGGTATTGAAAAAAGCTTATTCTGAAAGGAACATCCCAGCTTTGTGTCCAGCTGATTATTTGGTTTCCGGAGAGTTCTCCCTGCGAAAATATTATGTCATAAGGAATGTCTTTTGTTATACCATTACCTAAGTCATAGAATGATATGTCTTCTTCACAAACAAATTGTATTTTTACATCAGGAATTTTTATGATGTTTAGGTTCCCTTCTTTTTGTTGAGAACTCTTAATTACTGTGTCAAGGTTTTTAATTATGCTGCTTGCCAGTTCAATATCTGCTTCATCTGTTTGTGATCTTATGACAAACACGAAAAAAAGCAGTATTATTCCGCCGACTATAAACACGAATATCCAGTTGAATTGCAGTGCTATTTGGGCTTTTTTAATTAATTAACACCAGAGATAGCTGTTGTTTTTCCTAATCCTTCAAATTTTATATAGAACTTGCCATTAGTGTTATTGATACATACAAAAAAATTGTTTTCAACTTCTATTTCTGTCATGAATGTTATTGGTTCCACAAAATCTTTTTTAACTAAGAACACATTTTGTTCAATACCTTCTTTTACGCTGTTTCCGATAATTTTTGGAGCGTTAATTAATGTTTCTTTTTTACTGATTGCTTCTGCATCTACAAAACATATTTGACTATAGCTGCATGGTGCACTCATTGTTTCTTTGTGTAATGAGCCATAAGAAGTGTATTTTAGAATAAATGATTCAAGGTTTGTTTCAAAAGTTGTTCTCTCAACCTGACAGCTTTTTTCTGTCAAGCCAATTATTGAACGATAACCAATTAGTAGTATTATTCCGACAATAACTATTGTTAGTATGTATATGAATACTTGCTGGATTTGCCCTTTCATCTTGCAGTTAGTTGAAGTTCCTTAACCAAGTCCGAAACTTCTTTTTTTGTTAGTAATTCTTTATCTAGGAACTCAAATAGTATTTCTGCAACTGTTTGCTTTGAAACCTGTCCTGTCTTCATTAGTTGTGATAGTATTGCTTTAAAAACATTTGTATCTATCTGTTTTTTTGATGTAACATTTGCAAATACTTTCATTAGATCTTTGCTTGAGACTTCTTCTTTATTAACTGCTTTTTTAACTTCTTCATGACTCTGACCTGCTAGTTCCCCAAGCTTTTTGAAAATTTCATCTTGGTCTAATTCTTTTTCTTTTTCAGATTCTTTATTAACATTTGTTTTTAAGGGGAATTCTATTTAAGTATTTTTTTCTGCGTTTTCTATGTTGTTATTTTTATCTTTCTTTTTTTCACTAATTTCATCTTGGTCTAACTCTTCCTCTTTTTCAGATTCTCTTTTGAGTAATTCTAATTCTTGAAAAATGTTTTTCCCAACATCTGATTCTTCAAGACCTTTATCTTTTGTTAACTCAGATATGTTAACATATTCATCTTTTTTATCTGATTGTTTCTCTTGTTCTTTTGGTTTTTGTTCTTTCAAAACTTCTGATTTGTCGTGTTCCTTTTCTTCTTTTAATTCGTTTATTTTAAGTTCTTTATCAGAAGCAGAAGTGTCAAATGTTTCTAGTATTTGTTTTCTTTTGTCTTTTCTTTCATCTACTCTTTTTTTTGCTAATTCTTGATATTCATTTAGTTTGTTGGTTTTATAATTTTTATTTAATTCATCTATAATTGGTTGTGAGCCTTTTTCATCAATAAGTCTTGGTTCTAATTTCTGTCTTTTTCGTTTTTCAATAAATAAGAATATACTTCCTGCAACCACTAATATTAATCCAATCAAGATAAATGTCAAAGATATTCCTTTGTTTTTTGAATTATTTATTGGGAGGTTAGGCTCTTTTTCTTCAGGAGGATGACTGCTGTTGTCTAAAGGGTTTGTTCCTGCTAAGAACTCATCAAGGTTTGTAAATCCATCAGAATCATTATCATTTTTTGCATCTTCAGGATAATTAATGTTTAACCCGTATTGGGTCTCCCAGTAGTCAGGCATGCCATCTTTATCTGAATCCAAATTGAGATCTTCAGAACAAACATTGTTTCTGCAAACAGTTGTCAGGCAGTCGTTACTATTTTCACATATCATTCCAAATTCACATTTTGAACAAATTCCTCCGCAGTCAATATCTGTTTCGAGACCATCTTTAAACTCATTATTACAAGCAGGTATTCCACAAGTCTTAGTTATTAAATCACAGGATTTTGACAAACAATCTTCATTCTTCATACAAGAAGCTGTTCCTTCACATGGAGCGCAGGAACCTCCGCAATCAACATCTGTTTCGTCATAATCTGTTTTATCATTAAAACAATAAGCAGGATATGTTTGTTCTGCTGTTTTGTATTCTACGAACTCTTCTCCGCTTGCATTATTATTGTTATAATCATAAACTATCCAGCAAATCTTTTTGCTTTCAGTCAATAAGATTCCTGTGTCAAGATTTCCGAATTTATTATAGCTGCAAGTTGTTTCATCAAAGAATCCGTAGTCAAAAGTGTTTTTGCAGCCTGATTCTGAGTCAACACAATTAATATTAACTAATGTGCCTTCACTTGTTGGAACTAATTCTATTTTTGTCGTTGGCTTTTTGAAGTCACATTCTGTATTGTTTGAACCTTTTGCAATAACAGTTGCTTGAGCTTCTGCATAGTTTTCTGCTTTGTCATAAGCAATGACGCTGACACTGTATGTTTCTTTTTCATCAAGATTCAGGTTTTCTGAGAATTCTTCTTTTGTTGAGCCTTTAGCCAATATCTTACTGCCTTTCATAATGCTGTAGTTATAATAATCAACTCCGCTTAGGTTGTCTTCTGCGTCAAATGTTCCTTTAATGATTGATAATGAACAAGTAGGGTTTTGTATGTTTATTGACAGGTTAATTGGTGGAGTTCTATCTACTGTGAATTTATATTCTTTTTTCTTATCTCCTGAATTGCATGAAATAATATATGAATACTTTTTTTCTTCTAGTTTTCCTAGTTCAACAGAATAAATTTTGTTATTTATTATTTTATCAAAGTTTTTGTTTGCAACTGTTTCTCCATAGAGGCATCCTCCGAGCGTTTGAATGCTGGTTTCAGCTTCCAAGGTTA